>NZ_LZMN01000042.1:0-14465 GCF_001665955.1 Corynebacterium sp. EPI-003-04-2554_SCH2473622
TCGTCGACGTCAGATCGAACATGACAACCATGCTGAAGAGGCTGAAATGCTGCGTCGCCTCAATGAGGCCAATCGCGAGGCTGACCGTCGCAAAGGCCACTTAGACTAAGGCAAAAGACACTTAGACCAAGTGAGCGCACAATCTGGCCTCGAAAGCTAGATGCGACGCCTTAATCAAGTAGCAAAGGCTCGGTATTGGATAAACCAGTACCGAGCCTTTGGCATTTCAAGGTGTAATCTTCTGGCCGCTAGGAGATCATTGGCTACGTAGGCCCAAGTCGATTTCTGGTTCCTGCCTATCATCGAGCACATCTAGAGTAGGTCCGTTGTCTAAGTGGGCCCCGATTAAGGATTCATGATCGTTTCTGTCCCGGCTTAGTTTTAGCGTTGAGCTTTCCCAGCCCTGTGGTTTATGAGCGGGAATTTAGCAACCACCTGGTTCCTGTGTTTGATTTCACATATGACTAGTTTTTTCAGTCTCTGCTCGACTCCTAGGCGCTTGCGCTTCCACTGTAACGGGCATCCTTCCCTATGAAACGCCAGGCAAGAGACGGTTTCTTGGGTGCTGTAGTGATCTTCATAGTATCGGCGGCTTGCGAACAAGTCGTTGATGTATATCTGACAACAGCAAGATAACGGGTAGATAACGGAAGTAATCACAGGCCTTGATTCGACAACGTTTGTTGTCATTTCGTAACCTATTTGAGACATTGCGTCGCACCAGTTGCATGAGTTCAGGCGGACTCGGTCGGTACGGGGCAAACTACGAAAACTGTAGTGCATACTCAATCTGATTTGGAGAAGATTTCGTGGCTAAACACCGTAAGCAGAATGTGTCCACCAAGCGCCGCGTCGCTGCAGCCTCCGCTGCTGTTGTTGGTTCGACGATGATGGCCCCGGGCATGGCGTCCGCAGCCCAATTCACAATTCCAAACACAAACTTCACCGTTGACGTTCCTGGCGTGGAAAACATCCCTGGGGCGGATCAACTACTCGGTAGCTCCCAGGCGCCCGCACCTCATGCAAACCCAGTACAGGTGGCTCACGCTCCCTTGGTATCGAAGGGACAGCAGATCGTAGATGCCGCTCGTTCAGCAATCGGCAGCCCTTACGCATGGGGAGCGGCAGGGCCAGGCTCTTTTGATTGCTCTGGTTTGACGAGTTGGGCTTACCAGCAGGCTGGCGTGAATATCCCGCGCACGTCACAAGCTCAGGCAGCTGGCGGTACGCGTGTGTCGCTCGACGCCTTGCAACCAGGCGATATTATTGCCTACTACGGCGGTGCATCTCACGTCGGAATCTACACTGGTCATGGCACTATCATTGACGCCCTAAACGCCGGTAGCCCTGTCGGTGAGCGCCCACTGCATTTCCAGCCAATCCATTCTGCAGTCCGTTTTTAGCTTTTTTGGGGCAGGACTAGCCAATTCACTGTGTAGGGCGCTAGTATTGCCGTTGGTCTACTCGCTTCATCCAGAAAGTCATTTCCACGCATGTCTTCCGCCGCTTTTCGGTCGCGCCAGCGCTTCCTAGCTATCGTCACCTCCAGCGCACTTGTTTTTGGTGCGATTGGTGTCAACCCCTCCATTGCCTCGGCAGATGATGTTGAGATCGCTACTCAGCAGATTCAAGAGTCTGGCTTTGAGCTGTCCCGTAAACACGAAGAGCTGAAGAATATCGAGGAGAAGCTGAATAAACGCGCCCAGAACGTTGCGCATCTCGACGTCCTCAGCACTGATGCCAACCAGAAGGCTGCTAACGCAGCTGAAGCACGCGCGCAGCTGCAAGCCACCGTGGACCAATTAGCGAAAGCTCAGTACACCGGAACGGGCTTGGATAAAGCCGCCTCTGTCATGTCGTCGGGAAGCCCACAGGAGCTTATCGACCGGCAATCGTTCATGGGGGCGCTTTCTCGTGATGCCGAGGCTGATATCGCCCGTCTACAGCAGGAGGTCCGCGAGTCCGCTCGTGCAGCCAGCAAGGCGAATGCGTCGTTGCAAGAGGCGATCTTCCACAAAACCGATTTGGAAATTCAGCGCACTAAACTGCAGGAAGAACGTGACGCACTTGAGGCAAAAATCGGCGACCTTGAAGCCCGCGTCGAAGCGCTAAGCGATGAGGAGCGCATTTCTTTGGCAGGCGGTGCTCCTGCGGACTTTGCTAAAATCGGCGATGCCTTGCTTAGCGCAGCGGGTTCAGGCGCTTCCGGTGCGGCCTTAACTCGGCTGGGTATGCCTTATAACTGGGGGGCTGCGGGGCCAGATTCCTTCGACTGCTCGGGTCTTATGCACTGGGCTTATCAGCAGCAAGGGAAGAGCATCCCTCGCACTTCACAAGCGCAGCTAGCCGGTGGCACTCCGGTTTCCCTGAATGCTTTGCAGCCCGGAGATATTATTGGTTATTACCCTGGCACCACTCACGTAGGTATGTACATCGGTGATGGCAAAGTAGTCCATGCTTCGACCTATGGCGTGCCCGTGCAGGTTGTCCCTTATGATTCGATGCCTATCACTGGTGCTTCTCGGTATTAAATAGCCGCCTACCCACGGAACCCAACCCGCGTCTCAATACGAGCCGCGGGTTTACTGGTGCCATGCCTAACAACCAAAGCGATATTTAGTTCGGCGACCATAATTCAGGTGGCGGTAAAGCATTTCGGAACGCACCGTAGCATAGGCGAGTGGATGGAGTATAGTAACTACGTTATGTCTATTGCCCCTAATGCCTTGACGATCGGTGTGGATATTGGCGGCACCAATATGCGTGCGGCTGTCGTTGACGCGCACGGTGAAATCCTCGATCGTGCAGCCACACTCACACCAAACAGTGAAGACGTTCTGGTCGACAAATTGGTCGCACTTGTCAACACTCTTCGGGACCGTCATGAAATTGCAGCTGTCGGACTGGCAGTCGCGGGCTTTTTGGACCCTGACTGCACTACCGTTCGCTTCGCACCGCATTTGCCTTGGCGCGATGCCCCTGTTCGAGAGATCATGACTGATCGTTTGCAACTTCCCGTGCGCTTAGAACACGATGCCAATTCTGCAGCATGGGGAGAGTACGTTTTCGGCCAAGCACGGGAAGCTGGAACCTGGGTGTATTTTTCGGTAGGTACCGGTATCGGGGCAACAATTATGCACCGCGGAGAAATCTTCCGTGGTTCTTTTGGTATGGCGCCAGAATTCGGTCACGTTACGGTAGTGCCTGGTGGTAGGCAATGCTCATGTGGAAAACGGGGATGTCTGGAGCGTTATGCGTCCGGTACGGCATTGGCGGACACAGTCCTGGAACTTGCTGACGACTGCCCGGAGTATCGCAGAAGTCCTTTGCTGCATACCGCGTCAACAGGCGAAGAGATCATGAACGCCGCGCGTGATGGTGATGCGCTTGGGCAGGCGGTGGTTGGTGAGTTTGCACGTTGGCTTGGGATCGGCCTGTCGTTCGTTGCGGATGTCATTGACCCGGAATTAATTGTCCTCGGAGGTGGGGTAGTTGGTAATCACGATTTATTTTTGCCAGCTGCAGACCGGGTGCTCAGACAATCAATGGTGGCTGCGACACATCGGCCACACCCAGAGGTTTCTGTCGCGAAACTAGGTTCTGCGGCAGGTATGGTCGGAGTTGCACATTTATCGCGTTATGCTGAGAATTTTCCTAATTAGGCGTCTCCATAAATCAAGCTAGGAAGGCTGGTTAAGGGCTGTGGCACACGTAGAAACCAAGAGCATGAACAACGGCTGGTACCACTTTTTCAAATACGTTTTGATTGGCCCATGGTTACGGTTGTGGAATCGCCCTTTTACGGAAGGTTTAGGCAATGTTCCGGAGCAAGGGGCTGCGATGGTCGTCTCGAATCACCAAGCGGTGATGGATTCATTCTATTTGCCCTTGGTTTGCTCTCGACAATTTACATTTCCGGCGAAAAAAGAGTACTTCACAGGTAAAGGAATTGTCGGTTCTCTGCAGCGTTTCTTTTTCACCTCTGTCGGCCAGGTCCCTATTGACCGTAAGGCGAAAGACGCGGGTGGAGCGCTCGTAGACACTGCAAAGAGCGTCTTTGCAAGGGGAGATCTACTAGGTATTTACCCAGAAGGTACCCGTAGTCCTGATGGCCGGGTGTACCGGGGCCGCACTGGCATGGCACGCATTGCTATGGAAACTGACGTGCCTGTTATCCCTGTCGCGATGATTAATGTCGCCAAAGCGAACCCCATCGGTACCTGGATTCCGCGCCCAGTTAAGGTCGGAGTTCGCTTTGGCACACCTGTTTCTCCCCACGAATGGGCGCGGAACCGTGGCTTAGACCCGAAAGAACACCAAACGATGCGTGATTTTACGGACTTCATCATGCATGAGCTTGCGGAATTAACCGGAGTTGAATACGTCGATCATTATGCCTCTGAGGTGAAAGAGTCGCTAGCTGCCGGAAATGGATACCCGGAAGGTGCCGAGCCAAACCAGACATAATTGCAGGAGTATCGTGGCGCAGCAAAGACTCAAGTGGCCCGATATCGCCCGGGGTGTATCGATTCTAGGCGTGATCATTCTGCACGTATCGCTGGCAGTTCCTGAGGCACGTGATACCTGGCTTTCTCAAGCAAATGAATTTCTGGATCCACTGCGCATGCCGCTATTCTTTTTAGTCAGCGGGTTGTTCTCGGCGAAAGTATTCCGGTTTAGTTTTCAACAACTTTTCACGCGTAGACTGTGGTTTCTCCTGGTCCCTTATATCTTTTGGGTGCCACTCGAACTAGCGGCATACCAGGTCGTACTCGTTAATGATTATGGCGCGGAGTGGCCACCTGCACAATACTTTCTCAAACAGGTAATCACAGGTTCAACTTTGATCTGGTTTTTGTACGCGTTGGTGCTTTTTAACATCGCTTTGTGGGCACTTCGCGCATTGCCAGGCTGGGTAGCAGTTCTAGTGTCTTTCATCGTGCCGGTGTTATTGCTTCCGTTTCACGAGCACTGGCATATGATCGCTAAGTCGGTTATATATCTGCCGGTATTCGTTTTTGCCGCATATTTTGCATCCTCCATCCACCGCTTTACCGCTCATGCGAAGCGCATTCCGGTGGTAATCAGTGCTCTGGTGGCTTATTTGCTTGGTTATGCCGGGGCACAGTTGTGGGAAAGCGTACGCGGTGAACAGGCTTACTGGAGTGGTCCGGGGTCTATTGAGTTTGGACCTTTTGAGTTGGATTTGTTCTTCCGCATTATCCAGCATGCGTTTTCTTTGCCTGCCGCGATAGTGTTGTCGGTATTACTGACCTATCTTCCGCGAGTCAGCACCGTGTTATTAAAACTTGGTCGGAATACTCTGCCACTGTATATCGGCCACCACTTCGGCATCATGGCGCTGTTTCACTATCAGCGCTTGTGGGTGGTGGATGTCGAATTGGAAGATATCACCCGCTTTGGCCGTTTTCCGTTTGAAAACTCCCTGTTCTGGGCATTTTGCGGTCTGCTCGGTGCTTTAGCTACGGGTGCGGTGCTGAAATATCTCACACGCGCCAAATTTTTGCGGTGGTTGTTATACCCGCCCCCGTTGTCAGCCCTAGGTAGGCGCGAGTAAGATCAGTGCCGAATGCGCAGGACGCTAAGCAGAAAGAAGCTTTTCGTGGATAAACTCACCATTTTTCGACTGGTTGCGGTCACTGCCAGTATCGTTGGCTACGTCGTTTTAGCATCGATTGGTGTAGACGCCACCATCGTCGGTCCCATCTCGGTGGTGTTGATTCTCCTGCTGTTGTTCGTTCCGCTACGCCGCCGTTGACTAGGCTGCCGTCGATATTGATTTAGGAAGAAGCAAGCATTTCGTGCGCTATTTTTATGACACCGAATTCATCGAAGACGGCACCACCATTCAGCTGGTCTCGATCGGCATTGTCTCAGAACGCGGTGAAGAATACTATGCCGTGTCTACAGATTTTGAACCGCAACGTGCAAATTCTTGGGTGCGTAAAAATGTTCTGAGTAAGTTGCCACCCCGCAACGCCAGTGTCTGGAAAACCAATTCGCAGATTCGTCGGGAGGTCCTTCAATTCCTTACCGCGGAGGGGCGCCCAGACCTTTGGGCGTGGGTCGGTGCGTATGACCATGTGGTGCTTGTGCAGTTATGGGGTGATATGAGTGGATTACCACAAGCAATTCCGAGGTTTACCCATGAGCTGAAACAGTTGTGGGAAATGGTCGGAAGGCCGAAATTACCGGATGTGCCGAAAGGTAACCATGACGCGCTTGTCGACGCCCGGCACAACCTGGAAAAATTCAAGGTTTGCCAAAAACTGGCCCGTTTAGACCGGGATAATCGAGGGCAAAGAATGCTATCTTAGCTCTCTTCAATTACTTCTGCTTTAATGGAAGTGTGAGTTGGACAGTAGATATCCCCAAAGACGCGCTACCTGATCTTCCACCGCTTCCGGATGGCATCCGTGAGCGGTTTGAAGATGTCATTGCTCGTCCAGCCTTTCAGCAGCCCACGTGGGACCGTGCGCAAGCCGATAACGTACGCAAAATTTTGGAATCGGTCCCACCGATTGTTCTGCCACCAGAGGTTTACAACCTGAAGTCGCAGTTGGCTCAGGTTGCTAACGGCGAAGCTTTCTTACTGCAGGGTGGAGACTGTGCGGAATCGTTTGAAACCAATACCGAACCGCATATCCGGGGCAATATCAAGACTTTGCTGCAAATGGCAGTGGTGCTGACTTATGGGGCCTCGACGCCCGTCGTCAAGCTTGCTCGTATAGCCGGCCAGTACGCCAAACCGCGTTCATCAGATCGAGACGGCAATGGTCTGCTGAATTATCGCGGTGACATCGTGAATGGCGTCGAGCCGACCGAAGAAGCTCGTAGGCACGACCCGGCTCGTATGATTCGCGCTTATGCTAACTCCTCAGCCGCGATGAACCTCGTTCGTTCACTTACTTCATCGGGGACCGCCGATCTGCACCGATTGAATGAATGGAACCGTAAGTTTGTCGCCACGTCTTCCGCCGGGGCACGTTACCAGGCTTTGGCAAACGAGATTTCGCGTGGTCTGCGTTTCATGGATGCGTGCGGCGTCAATGACAGTGTGCTGAAGACCGCCGATATCTACTGTTCGCACGAGGCTCTGCTTGTTGACTATGAACGTGGCATGCTGCGTTTGGGGCAAGACGAAAATGGCGAAACCAAGCTGTACGATTTATCGGCGCATCAGGTTTGGATCGGTGAGCGCACACGTGGCTTGGACGATTTCCACGTTAATTTCTGCTCGCTGATTGCGAACCCAGTGGGAATCAAGATCGGCCCATCGGTTACCCCAGAAGAGGCACTAGCTTATGCCGAGAAACTGGATCCGAATAAGGAACCAGGTCGGCTGACTTTCGTCGCACGCATGGGGCATGACAAGATTCGCAGCGTTTTGCCGGGTGTGATTAAGGCAGTGGAGGAAGCTGGGCACAAGGTTGTTTGGCAGTCGGATCCGATGCATGGCAACACATTTACTTCTTCCAATGGCTATAAGACCCGCCATTTCGACAAAATCATTGACGAAGTGCAGGGATTTTTCGAAGTACACCGCGCGCTGGGGACTCATCCGGGCGGTATTCACATTGAGCTGACCGGCGAAGATGTCACCGAGTGTCTCGGTGGTGCAGAGGATATTACGGATGTCGATTTGCCTGGACGTTATGAATCAAAGGTTGATCCACGTCTGAATACGCAACAGTCTTTAGAGCTGGCGTTTCTGGTCGCTGAAATGCTTCGTAATTAGTACAAGCCGATCCCAACCAACATTAGATCTGGTTGGGATGTCTCCCTGCGTGCGTGCTGTAGGAGCGCGCCGTGGTGACACTGCTGCCGTGCTCCGTATTCGGCAGCTAAAAGCAGGAATGTGTGCATTCGAGCCTCCATGGCGGAGCACAGCGCACCACGCGGACCGTCAGAGCCATAATTGCGGCATATAACCGTAGCCACCCGAACCAAACCACCAGCTGGCTACAGCGACGGCTCCGGTTGCCAAAGCCATCAAGAAAACCACCAGAAACAGCTTTACTCGAGAGCGGTTGCTGAGCGGTTTTTCCTTTGGTGCAGGGCTTGCCGACGCAGGTGGTTGCATCGCCGGGGCTGCGGGCGGTCTTGGCCCAGTAACTGGTGCAATAGGTGCTGAAGGCGCTGCTGGTGTAGGCAGTGCGATTGCTGGTTCAACGGCTCCCGGGTTAGCGGATGCAGACGGAATGGCGATGTCGGCGGAGTCAGCAATGGTGCCGTCGGCAAGCGTTTCCGGTGCTTCTTCGCGCTCGGAATCGCTAGCTGCCGGTGCCCCGGAAGCTTCGTCCATCACAGGTAAATGGGCAGTAGCTTCGGGGAGCGGAGATTCTGCGAATGGTGCTAGTACCGCAGCCCGATGCGCGGCAGCATTCTCGGGCACGGGCACGGCGATGTGCGGCAGTAGGAGCTCACTGGCGACGTCGTCCAGAGCATCCAAAAATTCTTGTGCATCGCGGAAGCGCTCGTCGGGATTGCGGGTGGTTGCCGAGGCTACCAATGCATCAAATAGCGGCGGGATACCATCGATCAGATCTGATGGCGCTGGAACATCATTATGCAGGCGAGCGAGAGCCCGGCCGAGGGAAGTTTCCCCCTCAAAGGGAACCTTGCCGGTTAATAGCTCAAACAATACGATTCCGGCGGAGTACACGTCGGTTGCCGGTGTGATGCGGCCACCGTCGACCTGTTCTGGGGAAATATACGAGACAGTGCCGACGATTTGGTTGGAGGTTTTCTGTGGGTTGTTCATCGCCCGCACCAAACCAAAATCGGCGAGTTTGATGCCACCATCAGCGTCGATAAGCACGTTGTGGGGCTTGATATCACGATGCACCAAGCCTTTGTCGTGCGCCACCACCAGGCCCTGCAACACGGAGCGCAGCAAAACCGTGGCGGTGGCCGGATCCAAGGGGCCAGTTTCTGCTAAGAGCTCACCTAAAGTACCGCCGGTTATCAGCTCTGTGATTAAGAAGATGTGTTCGCCCGCGGAAGAAAAATCATAAACGCCCAGGATATTGGGATGGCGCAGTTGTGCCATTGCGCGAGCTTCGCGGGTGAAACGGTCCCTGGAAATAGGATCGTCGAGGTAATCGCCATCCATGACTTTTGCTGCGACTGCGCGCCCAAGCCGGAGGTCTAGACAGCGGTAGACGGTGGACATGCCGCCACGAGCAATCGTGCGGTCTATGCGGTAGCGGTCCTCAAGTACCTCACCTGGTTCCAGCCTTGTCATGGTTTCCAGTATGACTGATGAGCCGGAATAAGTGTGTACAGGGCGCGGGAAAATCTTGTCAGTGAAACTCTTAACTGAAACTCTTAGCTGAAATTCTTAGCTACGCGCTTCGATCGTCGGCCTGGGTAGTAGAGTGGTGGCGTGTTGGATAATGAAGAACAGTTGAGTGAAAGAGCACTAGCCCAGTTGCTTGCCGACGATGAGCTGCTAACGCTACCGCAGGTTGCAGAAAAACTCGGGCTGCGCATCACGCGTGTGCATGACTTATTGTCTGCAAAGCAGATCATCGCGGTAGAGCTCGAAGGCCACCGCTATGTCCCAGCAGCCTTTTTTAATGACAAGGGCGCGATCAGCAAACACGTCTCTGGCGTGATTACCGTGCTTGCCGACGGAGGGTTTAGTAACAGCGAGATTTTCGCACACCTGTTTACCGCTGATGAGACTCTGCCGGGCCGTCCGATTGACGCGCTGCACGGGCACCTGGCGCGGGAGGTTATTCGCCGCGCGCAGGCTCTAGCGTTTTAACACTGTGCTCGGGTTTTCTGGGGTGCGTTTTCGTTAGCGCTTGCCCCGCCGGGGGTATTACCAGGATAGTTAACTCGGGTTCCGAGTGGGAATACCAGGATGGTCAGTGCCCAGGCAACAGCGCCCGTCGCCAATACCCATACCAGGTTGTAAAATTGGTGGTTTCCCCCTGCTGCAAAGCCGAGCGCGATAAACACCGAACCGCCCGTCGCTAGTTTCCATACCCACATTGGCGGGCGCCCCACCCCAACTAACGAGATGAGTGAGGCGTAGTACCAGGGCAGGGTGACTGAGTTCGCGACAAACGCGACGGAGTACGCCGCGGCAATTCCATGTACAGTGGCTCGTTGTGTTTTTCGGAATACCAACCAGGTAACCGCCAACCCAGCCAGCATGAGCACTGAGCCAACTGTTCGAGTTAGTGCCAAAACTTGGTTATAGGTGAGGTCGATATCGGCGAGCCCCAAAACCCCACTGACGAGCACGTCGGTTACCAACGTTGGCAATGCCAAAGGGTTTACCACCTTCGAATTGCCGGTTATCTCTGTCAGCCAGCCCCAGGAAGAGCCAGACGCTAGCGTGACCGCTGCAATCACTAGGATCGTTTCTACAACCGCACTGATACCCAGCACCAGCAAAGCCACCTGGCGCCGCCACACTGGATCGTGCAGCGCGGTGTAGTGACGCAGCATCATCCAAACAACGAATGGCAGCGCGATTCCCGCCGTTGCTTTTAGCGACACTGCGACCGCGATCAGGGCAATCCCAGAAACAAAGCGTTTGCGCAGAGACATCAGCAGGCCCAGTGAAACCAGGCCGACCATCACCGATTCGTTGTGCATGCCCCCAATCAGATGCAAAATCAACACCGGGTTCGCGACACTAATCCATAGCGCAAGTTCGGGGTTGCCACCCAGGTACTGAGCGATCCGCGGTACCGCATAGATGATGCCGGCGAAACCCAACACCGATAGCAACTTGTAAACAACGATGCCCGCTGTGACGTTATCGCCCACGAGACCAGTAATGATTTCCCCTGTCCATAAATGCAGCGGCCCATACGGGGTAGTGGTATTGCGCCAGTCATGGGAAACCTCCAGCAAATACGGTCCTGGGTTGACTGCCGCACCGTCGTTGTAAGGGTCGAAGCCATCGCGAAGCATCGCGCCCTGCATTAAATAGGAATACACATCCCGTGATGCCAGCGGCCCTGCGAATAATAGAGGCGCGGCCCAAACCACAATGTGCTTGCCGACGGAACTTCCGGTTTGTGAAAGATCACTCTTCTGCTTTTCGACGAGCTGACGCCCCAGAAGCGCCCAGGCTGTTACCAGCAAGAATAGCGCTATCCAGTAGATTACGCTTGCGAGTCCGCGTGCGTGGCCGAAGCTGAGAAAACTCAACCCGAGGTCATGTAATATTCCGCCGCGGTTTCGGACAGCACCCGCACCGAAGGACGAGAGAGTCAGTAGCACAGTTGCGGCTAGTCCGAGCCATAACGGGCGAGGGGCGTGCAGTTGAACCGTCATCAGCTATGACGCCTCGTGGCTTTGAGCGCAAGTGCTTCCAGACTGTTCCGCACGCCGTCGGCAAGGGGTACCGCATGGAGGTGTGCTAACCCAGACTCATACAGATTGTCGATGGTGCTTTCTATTTCTTCAACTGCACCAGACTTGGTGATTATTTCTCGCATGTGATTGATCTCGTCTGGGTCGGCAGTATTACCCAGCAGCTTCCGAAGATCGGCCGCTGCTGATTGATCATGTTTATCAGTGCGGGTGAGCGTAAGGGCGATAAGCTCGGTGCGTTTGCCTTCGCGGAGGTCGTCGCCAGCGGGTTTGCCTGTGATCGCCGGATCGCCGAAGACTCCGAGTAGATCGTCGCGCAACTGGAAAGCGATACCAATATCGCGTCCATATCCGCGGAAAGCTGAAATGAGTTCCTCGGAACCGCCACCGATAGCTGCCCCCAAATGCAGTGGACGCTCAATTGTATAGGCGGCAGTTTTGAAGCGGTTTACATTGGCGGCCAAAGCGCGGGATTCGTCGGCATGAGCTTCGATGGAAATATCAAGCATCTGTCCACCGATGACTTCTTGGCGCATATGGTGCCAAGGTTTTTGCGATCGTAGTAAAGCGTGCGTGCTGATTCCTGATTCGTGGAACATATCATCGGCCCAAGCCAATGCCATATCGCCCAGCAAAATCGCGACGGAAGTCCCGAAATGCTGCCCGTCGCCGAGCAAGTCCTGCACTTGGTGGCGTTGTGCGACCTGCCGGTGTACAGCAGGCTTGCCGCGTCGGGTTTCTGAAGCATCGAGAATGTCGTCGTGTATCAGAGCGCAGGCTTGGATGAGTTCCAAAGAGGCAGCGGCCCGAATGACGGCAGCATGATCTTCGAGGGAGGTTGATTCTGCGGTGGCCCCACAAAAACCTGCCCACAAGTAGAGCGGGCGGATGCGCTTGCCACCTTCGAGGACGAAGCGTTCCAGGTATTCGGCGGCTTCCGTCACGGGGGTGCCAATACTGCTGAGCTCACTACGTCGAGAAGCAAAAAATTCTTCTAGTGCACGCTGTACGGCGCCGGGAAGTTCCTCGAGGGGTAGCAATGGCTCGTTGTGATCACGCAATTCGAATGCCACGGAAAAGTCCTTGCATGGGTGGTTGGGAAGCTTGTAGTACCTGTGAGCCTACTGGGTTTCGGTTCCAGGTAGCGGTAGTGGGGCTGCCAAAATCGCATAATCGCGACGATCGCCAGGGTAGTGGACGTGCCTGGCGACATCGCGGAACCCTAAGGAACGGTACAGACCAAAAGCACGATTGGCTTCACCAGCAACTTCGGGGGTGGAAAGCAATAAATAATCAGCAGGCAGGTTCCATGCCAGTTGGGTGAGCAGATGCTTGCCGACGCCGTGTCCTTGCATCTGTGGCAAGACATGCAGTTCAGCCAGTTCTATATAGCTGGCGAGTTTTTCGTGGTGTTCGTCAGTGGTTCCGGCCTGTTCTAGAAAAGCGCGTAAATGGTTGTCCCACCAATATCCGCGGTGTCCCAAAAAACCGTACGCAACCCCAATGATTGTGTCTCCGAAGATTGCAATGATGGCACTGAAACCTGGATGAAAAATATCGCGTCGCCAGGAGCTTATTCGACTGCTGGCGATGTTCGCTGGGTAGTCCATAGCGCGCAAGTAGATGTTCACTAAATCGGGCACCAAAAGAGAAAATTCCTGTGGCGATAGGCGTCGGTATTTAATCTTCATGCAGGTCACCGTCATTCTTTCGAACTAATTTTCGTTTAATCTGGGGTGGGTGTGAGTTTCTGGGCGTAGTTTCAAATTCCACACGCTGAATGCAGTGCTAAAAGCGGCGAGAGCGCAAAGCGATGGCAGTCCGCAAAGTTGCTGTGGGGCAGTGGGGTAATTGGATAAACGAGACAATCGGAAACGAAACAATCGGAAACGAAAACGAGGTAGATGATGACGTCACAGGTTATTTCTGCAACAACTAAATTTAACCACACGGCTGATGTCTCGCGTGTACGTCATCAGAAGTTGTTGGATAGTGCTGTGTTGCTTGTAGAGCAGGCACGTGAACAATTCCGTGCAGGGGAAGATGTGCGCGCTCTTGAGCTTGCTTATATGGCTGGTTTGCGTCTGGCTGGAGCTCGGGTGGCGCTTTCTCCCGTGGAGCGCAAGAGGCGTAAACCATCTAGTGCTTGGGGTCAGTTGACGCTTGTTGATGCTGAGGCCGAGCGTTGGGCGCAGCGGTTTCAGCAATTTTCTGGAATCCGCCGAGATATAGACCTCGGTCAGGCAGTGGAGGTTTCCCAATTGCAGGTCATTTCTCTAATAAAACTAGTTTCGGAATTTTTGGCTGAAGTGTCTTCTGTTGCTCTGGTTGCGCGCAGTGCGGCTTAACTGCTCGCGCAGCGCGGCTTAACTGTTTCTGAGGGCTTACGTCTAGGGCGACTTGTTTGTTGGGCGAAGACAAAAGTAGAAATTCCGGGAACAATAGCGATACTCTGGGCGTTGATTAGATAGAAAACAAGTGAGAATTGTCCATGCGTGCTGTTGGCAGGCCGTGTGGGATGCCAATTGCCCCACCAGGAGGAATCACCGTGTCGCTGTCTGAGCAAGAGCAGCAAGCACTCCGTCAGATTGAGGAGTCGCTGCTTGCTGAAGACCCTAAGTTTGGCTCTTCAGTTTCCGAAGATGACTCGTCCTTCACTGGTTTTGGTGAAGGTGGGGGAATCACCTTGCGTGGAGTCGCACTAGCAGTAGTTGGGTTGGTGGCGGTTATCGGTGGCGCCGCGGCTGCGCAATTCAGTCTTTGGTATATCGCTATCAGCATTGTCGGTTTCTTGGTTATGTTTGGCGCCGGTGTTTGGATGCTCCGGGGTGATGGAAATTCCAGTGGTCAGCTTTCGTCGGCTTCGCTTACGAACACTGTTTCCTCGCCCTCTGCACGCGGGAAATCTTCTAATGCTTTCAAGTCCTCTCGTGGTAACGATGGCAAGCGCACATTGGGGGACAAGATGGAGGAGCGATTCCGCTCACGCTTCGATGAGAATTAGTCCTGGGGGCGTTCGCCCGTAAATAGCTCTATTAACCCCATGGTGGTCCTTGTGATCACCATGGGGTTTCTTGCATTGTGCATCCCCCACTTTGCCCCAC
>NZ_LZMN01000043.1:0-96549 GCF_001665955.1 Corynebacterium sp. EPI-003-04-2554_SCH2473622
GAAATATGCCTCCATATGATCAATGAGGGATTGTTGTGCTTCCGCAAAAGCCTTTTCCGCGGATTCACGATTCACCGGATCGCCTTTGCCGATGAAACGATCCCCTAGGTAGATTTCGCCTTCTTCGGTCACGCGCGCTTTTTTGCCTTCGCGCATTGCAGAGGCAAAGCCCTCCCCGGCGTTTTCCAACAGCACAACATCTTCGTCTAGCAACATGTGCGGGCCATAATTTGGCACGCCGCCTTCGGTGAATCGTGAATCCGCGGAAAAGGCTTTTGCGGAAGCACAACAATCCCTCATTGATCATATGGAGGCATATTTCGGCAACACAATCCAGTTTATTCATTCGGAAGGGCCGCTGTTGATTGACGGCTTAGGCATTCCTGATGTTCCAACTGGTCTGGCAGGACGCAAAGTCCTCGTGGTTAGTCCTGGTGTGCACCATCGTGCGCAAATCAAGAATTTGCGCAATTTCATTCGCGAATATCAGCCATCGATTATCGGCGTGGAACAAGCCGCTGATACTTTGCTGGAAATGGGGTATACCCCAGATATTATCGTTGGTAACCCCACTGCAATGGAGGCCGATTCACTGCGTTGTGGTGCGCAGGTTGTGTTGCCAGCAGACCCAGATGGGCATGCCCCAGGTCTGGAGCGGATCCAGGATCTCGGCGTTGGAGCCATGACTTTCCCGGCAGCGATTGATAATGCTACTGATCTAGCATTGCTTTTGGCTGATTACCACGGCGCAAGCTTCATTGTGAACGCCGGCAGCACATTGGACTTAGGAGATATCTTCCAACAAGCAGAATATGCCAGCCCCGCGGCGTTGTTGACCAGGACCAAAGTAGGTTCGAAACTCGTAGATGCTAATGCGGTTATTGGCTTGTACCAGACTGGCAGAGGTGTTGCTGCAGGTTGGCTTTGGGCAGCACTTGGGGTCTTGGTGGCGCTAGCTGCGTTAGTGCTGATTGTTGGTATCGCGGGAAGCGGTAATTTCGCTGAGAACATTGCTTCTACGTGGGATAATATTTTCGCGACTGTGCAAGGTTGGTTTAGCTAATGGCTGGTACTCCACGAGCAGGTGTCGGAATCGCTGGTGCCGGAATCGGTCTAGCTCTAGGTGCGGGGCTGGGGGTATTTTTGCTTAGCCCTAATATCCCGGGTGCGATGAATACTGGTGCGTCCAGTGATACTGTGGCGAGTTCTGAATATGAGTCGCTGGAAGCCGAAGGAAAATTCGCGCAGCGCAAAGCCGAAGCCGCTGATGAGGTCGTTGCTGCCGCCGGGCAAGATATCATTAATGGCGTACTCGATGAACAGCCTGTTTTGGTGCTAGCAACAGCCGATGCCAGCGACGAGGATGTAGAAAAACTGCGGGCATCATTGCAACGAGCTGGTGCGATTGATTCGGGGTTAATTAAACTTTCCGAGAAGTTTTTTACTCAAAACGGTGCAGACCAGCTTAAAACGATAGTGGCAAATACCTTGCCTGCGGGTACTGAACTTTCTGCCGATAATCGGGATCCTGGCACCCATGCAGGACAAGCGTTGGGCGCGGCTCTGACCTTTGCCGAAGGCACGGATACACCGAATTCCACCACGGAAGACCGAGGGTTACTGCTGGAAACTTTAGCGGACGCTGAGTATTTAGAGTATGAGTCCGGCACTATCCTTCCCGGGCAGGCTATCGTAATGGTCACCGGATCCGGCTCTACGGCTAGCGGTGCAGATTTTGTGGCAAAAAACCAAGCTGCTTTCGCCGAAGCCCTGGATGAAGCGGGCGGGGCCACTGTAATTGCCGGTCGCGTAGGCCATGACGAGGCGAGCAACGTGATTACTCAATTGCGTGGAAGCGACAGCACCGCCGGAGCTGTAAGCACTGTCGAAGCCGTGGATCAGACATGGGGACGCTTGGCGGCGGTTCTCGCCGTCGCCGAACAACTAGAAGGCGGCAGCGGCGCTTATGGCTTTTCCGAAAACGCCGATGAGGTTTTGCCGGAGCATTAAGCGTGCATAACGAGCAAAACCAGGAACTACAGCAGCGCGGCGAGCACGTTTTTTCCACGCTCAATTCGGAGCTGCTTGCGCAAGGCCCCATCGTTGGGCTGCGCCGGGATACTGTTTCGATGCCGGGCGGGGGCGAGGCCACGCGGGAAATCCTGGAACACTTCGGTGCCGCGGCGATTGTCGCGGTGGACGAAGACAACCGGATTGCGATGATCCATCAGTATCGCCACGCTTTCGGGCAGCGGTTGTGGGAGATCCCGGCCGGGTTATTAGATCAGGCAGGTGAGACGGCATTCGAATGCGCACAGCGTGAGTTGTTGGAAGAAACCGGGGCGCAGGCAGCACGGTGGGCGGTTCTCGGCGATATTGCTCCTAGCCCGGGGATATCGGATGAAGCCACCCGAATTTTTCTCGCGCGAAATATCAGCACAGTAGCCCGGGATCCAGCTGAGCAGGGTGCATCCGGTCTAGGAGCTCAGATCGGTGATTCTGGAGATGAAGAAGCCGATATGGAATTAGCCTGGATAGCTCTTGACGACGCCGTCGCCAAGGTTTGCGCTGGTGAAATCATGAATGCTTCTGCCGTGACGGGCATCTTGTTGGCGCACCACCATGTGGTAACAGGCACGCAGCTGCGCAGTGTGGAAGCTCCATTCGCATTGCGCCCGACTGCGTTGGCGCAGCGTCGGCAAGCATCTGGAACGCTGCAACCGGGTGCAGCGTTGACCCAGATAACCGAGACAGACAACCACGAATAATGGCTGCTACAGCGCAAGAGATTGCAGATACTTGGCTGGACCACCTAGCGGTGGAAAAAGGACATTCGGATAACACGCTGCAGAGTTACCGACGCGATATCCGGCGCTACCTCACGTGGTTGGAGCAACTGGGATATACGCACTTAGGCCAGGTAACTGCGGCAGATTTGGAAGGTTATTTGCGTGATCTGCAGACTGGATTTGCAGGCTATAAACCTTTGGTAGTGGCATCGACGAGCCGGGCGTTCATCGTGGTGCGGGGATTGCACAAGTTTGCTTTGAGTGAGGGCGAATTGGCAGAAGATGTGGCCGCGGGCATTGCGCCGCCGAGTGCTGCACAAAATTTGCCGGATGCCTTGTCCATTGCTGACGTTGAACGCTTGTTAGATGCAATCCCGACTGGGCAGGCGGCAACCCCAGTGAATATTCGGGACCGGGCTTTATTGGAATTGTTGTATTCCACAGGTACCCGCATTTCGGAGGCTTTGGATATTACGCTCGATGATTTTCGTCATGCTGCTGATGGGGAACGGATCCTTCGGGTAACCGGTAAAGGCTCGAAACAACGCATCGTTCCCATTGGTCAGGCTGCGATCGACGCGTGTAACGAGTACGTGGTGCGGGCCCGGCCGATGCTGGCGAAAGGAACTAGCCACGCTTTGTTTTTGAATACGCGTGGCGCGCAGTTGAAGCGACAGTCAGCGTGGAAGGTGCTACAAGAAGCTGCGCAACAGGCGGGGATTAGCACCAAGATTTCCCCGCACACGCTGCGGCATTCATTCGCCACGCATTTGCTCTCCGGCGGAGCTGATGTGCGTACCGTACAGGAATTGCTAGGTCATTCTTCAGTAGCTACTACGCAAATTTATACCCACGTGAGTGCGGATGATATGCGGGAAGTCTGGGCGCAGTCGCACCCCCGGGCGTAGTTGCTGGGTGTGCACATAAAAGAGGGAGTAAAAAGTCGTGCCAAAGCAAACAAAAGATTCGCAGAGATCAGATAATTCTACCAAAATCGTTTGTGGAATTATCGATTAAATAGGTTAGTCTTAGATATTGATTTTCTGGGCAATCTGTGTAAGGTGAACCTCATGCAATATTTATCCCGGCGTGTTCAATCTGAAGTTTCGGTTTATCGGCATACGATAAACCTGCGAGCAATTCTTATTTTTTCGGTTGCACTCTTTTCTGCTGTTGTTCTTGTAGCATGCAGTAATGAGAAACTTGCCGATGATTCTTCTGTAGGTGGATCTTCTGCTGCTGAAACTGAAGATCCTCGCATTGTGGCGCTCGATTGGCGGTACGAAGAAATCCTTCATGCGCTTGATCTGGAGCCAGTCGGAATTGTGGAAATCGGACAATCAAAGGCACCAGCTACCCTGGAAGGTAAACTTGACGGCATTGAATCTGTTGGGCAAGCGAAACAACCAAATTTGGAAGTGATTCAATCGCTCGAACCTGACTTGATTCTGGCAAGCCCAACGCGTCATGCTGCGATAATGGATCAACTAGCTGAGATTGCTCCAACGGAATCTTATTCAGACGATAGCTATGTCGATGTTTTGGATGCAATGGACGAAATCGCAGCTAAATACGATCGTCAAGACAAGGCACAAGAAGTGCGTAACCGTATTGAAACTAAAGTGGAAAAGGCTAGAGACGTAGTCCCGGACGGCACTCGTTCTGCACTGATTGGCTGGACGAAGGACACCTTGTATACCTGGGTGGATCCTTCATTCCCAGCTTCGTTATTAACTGCTGCAGGCTACGAATACGGTTACCAGGGAGAAAAGAGTGCGATCGAATCAAAGACAGATGTAGCTGAGCTCACCGGTGATAAGCTGTCAACAATGGAGTTAGACACTCTGTTTCTTTATAACGATCAAGAAGCTTTCCACAACAGTCCATGGGCTGACGTTGTCGATGACGTGGTTGACGTCGAACAAGATACCTGGTCGCGCTCACGCGGACCGATAGCTGCCGAGGTTATGCTCGATAAAATTATCGACCACGCGCTACAGAAGTGAACGTAGAAACGGAAGCTAAGACTAGTACCAACGTCCGTGCCAGGACGCGAACAATACAAGTTCGCGCGCTCGTAACAGTGGTCGGAGCGCTTATTGGCATTACAGTGATAGTTTGCTGGCGTATGCTACAGGTTGAAGCTCCCCAGAATGCTGAATGGTTGCTCGCCGAAGTTGTCGCGGTTAACCGCGATCGCCTTATCGTTGCAGTTGTTGTCGGGATGTGCCTTGGGGTAGCAGGCGTTCTTCTGCGGACAGCTACAAAAAATCCGCTAGCAGATCCGGATATCGTAGGTGTTAATTCTGGCGCGGCATTTGGAGCGGTAGCAGCAAGTGCCTTTTCAGGGAATTCGGGTAGTTTAACTCTATTACCTTGGGCATTACTCGGCGCGACAGTCGCGGGTGCGATTACGGTTTTTTTCGGGCTACGCGGTTCCGCTACCCAGTCACAGCAAATATCTGTGCAGCGCATGGTTTTGCTGGGAATTGCGGTGAGTGCACTATTTAGCGCTTTAACATCGATTGCTTTGGTCCTTGATGAGGCACAGTTAGCGACTGTACTATCGTGGCTTTCCGGCAAACTTGCCGGTGTAAGGCTATCAGAAATCTGGACTGCACTAATTTGCCTAATTATCCTGTTGCCACTGATGGTCATGAGCGGTAAACAACTCGATACGTTGACTGCGGATGAGCAAGTCGCTACTGCATTTGGTGCAAAACCGGCGTTATTGCGGTTACTTGCGATCGTGGGTGCGATTATTCTTATAGCTCCCTGTGTTGCTGCGACTGGACCGATTGGATTTTTAGGTCTTATGGCTGCTACGGCTGCTCACCGGGTTTGTGGTGTTAACCACCGGTGGGCGTTACCCGTGGCAGGGTTACTTGGTGCATTCGTGCTGTTGCTCGCAGATATTGTCGGTCAAGCGGTATGGGCTCCGGCTGAGACTCCCGTAGGAATCATTACCGCCATTGCTGGTGTCCCTGTGCTGCTATGGGGAATAAACCACATGTCTAAAAAGTCTTAGGCCTACTGGTGGAGGATGAAATAATGGGCGCCCAATCGACAACGCGGTTTATCGTTGCCTTTGTTATCGCGAATGCGGTTTTACTCTTGACGATTGTGCTTGCCCTGGGAATTGGAGCTGTAGCTGTACCTCCTAGTGAAGTCGTACTACGCCTGATGGAGGCCGATAACCTCATCTGGAAATTCCGCGTCCCGCGAGCGCTTGTTGGCGTGTTTGCGGGTGCCGGGATGGCGATTTCTGGTTGCTTACTGCAGCTAGGGCTACGGAACCCGCTTGCCGCCCCAGATACCGTAGGCATTACTGCAGGAGGAGGGCTTGCTGCGGTAGTCGCATTGCTCGGCGCAGGTGCATTGCCGGCACAAGCTCTCACCCCGGTCGCGCTAGTCGGAGCTTGTATAGGTGCAGGCTTAGTTATAGTTGCTTCCGGAAAAGGCGTGAATAATCCGATTCGCTTAGCATTGACCGGTGTTGCAGTTTCTGTAGGACTTGGCGCAGTCACGCAGTTATTACTTGTTCGTACTGCACCCGAAGCTGGGGCCGCAATGGCGTGGCTGAAAGGCTCGTTGTATGCACGTTCGCTTTCGGATGCTGTTGTTGTCGGTCCGATTGTCGTTACCGTATTTTGCTTGAGCCTGATCATCGCGAAGCATTTTGATGTCTTGTTGCTTGATGACGCCACAATGAAGGGAATCGGAGCGGTGCCGTTGCGCTGGCGGCTGCTCGCCGTTGGTTGTGCGATCGTTAGCGGCGCGGCTGCCGTGGCGGCAGCTGGTGTACTCGCATTTGCGGGGTTAATCGTACCGCATTTAGCACGTCTATTGGTTGGCCCGCATTTATTACGGCAATTACCAATGGCAACAGTCATCGGGAGTGCATTAGTTGTTGGTTCTGATGCGCTGGGACGGTGGATGTTCAGCCCGACTGAGATACCAGTTGGTGCGCTGATTGCGGTAATAGGCGCACCGTACTTCGTATTCTTACTCATGCGAATTACATCAAAAGGTACCTGAACTGAGTAGGTACAATTTGTTCAAATATACGATACAAATTTTAGGGGCCGAGATGAATTCCGGAAATACTGATGCACTCACCGGACACAATATCGTCGCAGGGTATAGCGATGCACCGGTCTTACGGAATGTTAGCGTAGATATTCCGAAAAACATGGTCACCGCGATAATAGGACCGAATGGCTCTGGTAAATCAACGTTATTGAAAGTGCTCGGACGTCAATTGTCGCGGTCTTCAGGAGTAGTTAAGCTCGGAGACGTTAAGCTAGAAAACTTTTCCTCCCGCGATTTTGCCCGAATGGTTTCGTATCTGCCCCAACGGCCAACAGTCTCTGAAGGACTTACAGTCCGTGACTTAATCAGCTTTGGAAGGTATCCCTATACAGGAATTTTTGCGAATTTATCGCACGAGGATTATTTGGCAGTCGAAGACGCAGCCGAACAAACTGGAATCGCAGAGTTATTGGATCACGATGCAACAAATTTGTCGGGTGGCCAACAGCAACGGGTATGGATCGCAATGGCGATCGCTCAACAAGCGTCGACGCTGTTACTGGATGAACCAACAACGTATCTTGATCCCGCATTCCAACTATCGACGCTCGATTTGGTCAAGAAGTTGCATCTTGATGGGCATACTGTAGTGATGGTCTTACACGACATCACCCAAGCTGCACGATATGCGAATCATGTTATCGCGATGAAGGATGGTGTAGTGGTACGTGCCGGAAATACTGCAGATGTATTGACTAAAGAACTGATATATGATGTTTTTGCGGTTAACTGTTTGTTGCTGGAAGATCCGGCGACGGGAAGGAAATTACCCGTTCCGTACAGTTTATGAGGCGAGGGCTACTCTTGACTATTTCTAAAACAAGGTTATGCTTGCCTTTGTGAGGTTTGAGGTGCTCTAGGTTTTGTTCCGTCTAAGTAGAAGGGAAAACCTGGAGAATGCCAAAGAAATTTGACCAAGATGCCAAGGATTGAGTCGTCCGCCTTGTGGAAGACCGCATCTTGGCGAAGAACATGTCGATGCAGGAAGCATGCACGATTGTGACACCGAAACTAGGTGTCTCGTGGCATACTGCCCGGCAATGGGCACAGGCGGCTCGTCGCGAAGGACGCGTCACTAATCCTGTGCCTGAAGATTTTGTTGCAGAGGTTGACCAAGCTGAGTCGTGAAAACCACAAGCTACGCGACACCAATGAGTTGTTGAAAGCTGCCTCAGCTTTTTCGCATCGGAACTCGACCCGACACGTTAAGAAATGATCCGATTCATCGATGAATACCGGAATCGTTTCACAATCGAGTTCATCTGCTACAACGGTGAAGAATAATCGTGAAAGTGGCTTCATTACCTCGCGTGGTTACCGGCAGTCCGAAGCCCGGGGTTTACGTGCCCGGGCTCTTCGCGACGGAAGCCCTCATGGAACATACTCACGATCTTTATGCTGAAAATTACAGTGTCTCAGGCGTGTGGACAATGCGGCATACCCTTCAACGTGAAGGTATCGCTATCGGTCGTGAGCAGACTGCCAGGTTGATGCGTATGGCTGCCCTGTCTGGTAGAGGCAAAGGCGGGAGACCTGTCACCACCCGCACACACAAGAGGCCGGATCTACGACCTGACCTCGTTAATCGTGAATTCAAAGCACCGGGACCAGGAAAACTGTGGGTGGCTGACATTACCTATGTACGGACAGGAAAAGGATTCGTCTACACCGCTTTTGTCACCGATGTGTTCTCTCGGAGAGATCGTCGGTTGGGCACTGTCTGATTCGATGCGGACTTCAGGCGCTGTCGCTCCAGGCGCTCCACCGGGCGATTGTCAGTGCTAAGGAAACTTCCAGGGTTGGTTCACCATTGTGACCACGGGTCGCAGTATGTCAGCGTTGTCTACAACGAGCGAGGTGCCCAGCATGGGATAACTGCGTCCACTGGGACTATTGGCGATTCCTATGACAATGCCCTGACCGAAAACGTCAACGGCCCTTCACAAGAACGAGCTCATCCATGCCAGTACTTGGAGTGATGTCGTCGACGTGGAGAGTGCGACCTTCGACTGGGTGAATTGGTGGAACGACGCAAGGTTTCATTAGAGCGTTGGCTACCGTACACCAACGGAGATTGAATCAGAGTTGTGGAACCGACAACCGGACCGAGAAAGATAGAAAACAAGGCAAATGCCTAGGAACAAACCCCAGGTTACTTCAAGGGAATGGACGCAGGGGGTAGACGAAAATTGCGGCAATGCTCGGTTTGTCAACGGTAATCAGGAACAAGTTTTTAGAAAACCCTATACATACTCAGCAATTCCATGTAATGTAAGTGATTAAGATCACAATGAAGAGGGCTAAGCTGCCTGAGGGCTGAGGTGACTATTTATAAAAAATCATGGTTGCAGTTTTTGTGTTGATCATTGTTGCTCGTGCAACGAGAGGCAATGGGTCAAGAATCTACTGGTTGAGCCCCGTAAGAATTTGAGATCGAATCGGGAAAAACATTGGGATACATCCTGGGATACCGATTGATGGAGTCATACTATGCTAAATAGTTTCAGGTTTTATTGGAGACAAGCCCCAATCAGAGTGATCTTCACTGTCATTGTGGCGCTAGCGCTGCTTGTTGGGGCGGCATTCGCTGCCTCAACAACGCAAGACTCGCATGGAGTCGACACTACGACAGGTGTAGCGCCTATAGACTCCGGAAAAATTTTGCGTTCGTATCCCTCTGAGAATGAATGTAATGCAAAGGCTAATTATTACAACGACCAAGGGTGGTACCACATGAAAGTCTATTGTTTGTATGACTACGAAAGGGATAATGGCATATGGTTTCTGATGGAGCAATGACCTTGCAAGAAGAGCTAACTCAGACTAGCCCGTTACAGGAGGCGCTGTAGTATAGCCAGAAAACCATTACCGAACGCGCATTTGCATTGGAAGACAAGTGGAAGCGCACGCCACCTGTGGAGGGCTTTTCCGAAGACAATTTCTATTCGCGGGCAAATCTATTACTCGTGCGCGATGCTGGAATTTCTGAGCATGATCTTTTTCTCTATATCGCGGCGGGTGGTTTCCGCGCGCACAGTGATGCCTTCTGGTATTTCGGGTCCCATTTGGAAAAAGACCATCATGTTGTGGTCGATTCTTTGCTGTGCTCACCGAGCCTAGAATCGATGCTTAATGTCCACGTCGCCGTAAGATACTTGGACAAAGAGTTTATGCTGGATTTCATCGAGGCCATGTGGAACGGG
Source organism: Corynebacterium sp. EPI-003-04-2554_SCH2473622 (assembly GCF_001665955.1). Classification (NCBI taxonomy): domain Bacteria; kingdom Bacillati; phylum Actinomycetota; class Actinomycetes; order Mycobacteriales; family Corynebacteriaceae; genus Corynebacterium; species Corynebacterium sp. EPI-003-04-2554_SCH2473622. Next base: position 10,085 of record NZ_LZMN01000043.1, read on the forward strand.
GAACCCTTCGGTATGTAGAACTTTGGACCCACGTCGTAGCCGGGTTGAGCAGTTATTAGTTCAAGGCTTTATCCTTGTCTATTGTGTTCGCTTGTCAAGCAGGTGGACTTTTTTAATAACAGCGTTGTAAGTTTGGTGTATCAACGCGGAGGTATTCTGCTGACCGCCGGAGGTCGGTGTAGACGAGCATCTCTGGATTTAGTCTTGATGCAGGAAGGCGAGGACATGAGTGACGACGGGCTCTTTGAGGCGGAAACAACCGGCCTCACCGGCCGCGCAAAACGTGAATTCTCGCAACCGAAGCCACTAGACAAACACGGCCCGGCCACGATTATCTCCATGTGCAACCAAAAAGGTGGCGTCGGCAAGACCACCACGACCATCAATTTGGGTGCCTGTATCGCAGAGCATGGCCGTAAAGTCCTGTTGGTTGACTTGGACCCGCAGGGGGCATTGTCGGCGGGTTTGGGCATTTCGCATGACCGTTTAGAAGACACCATCTACGACGTCATGTTGGACAACCACACCAGCATCCACTCCGCAATTTTGCATACCGATACCGCAAACCTCGATGTCGTTCCTGCGAATATTGACCTTTCTGCTGCTGAAATCCAGATGGTCAACGAAGTTGGTCGTGAGCACACTCTGGCTCGTGCGCTGCGTCCGGTAATGCGGGATTACGACTTCATCATCATCGACTGCCAGCCGTCCTTGGGCTTGCTGACGGTAAACGCGCTTGCGTGTTCACACGGCGTGATCATTCCGATGGAATGCGAATACTTTTCCTTGCGTGGGCTGGCGCTGTTGACCGACACCGTCGAAAAAGTCTCTGAACGCATCAACTTTGACCTGGAAGTTCTGGGCATTTTGGTCACGATGTTTGACCGACGCACCAAACACGCCAGGGAAGTAATGGATCGCGTCGTTGAGGTTTTTGATGAAAAAGTCTTCGATACCGTGATCACACGCACCGTCCGCTTCCCAGAGACCTCCGTGGCTGGCGAGCCCATCACTAGCTGGGCACCAAGTTCACAGGCCACCCAGCAATATCGAACCTTAGCGCTTGAGGTTATGGAGCGCACTGCTAACGCTCAGGCATGACGCACAGTCGCACTGCGCAGAAAAAGCAGAGAGAGCAGAGCCAGCCGGGAAACCCAGAACAACCAGAGATCACTGGTTTTCGCCTGGCTTTGGCGAATTTCGAGGGGCCCTTTGACCTGCTGCTGCAGCTTATCCATTCCAAAAAGATGGATATTACAGACATCGCTCTGCACGAGGTCACCGACGAATTTTTAGCGTATACCCGTTTTCTTGACGCCAGCGCTGGCTTAGACGAACGCACAGAATTCCTTGTTGTTGCAGCAACCTTGCTGGACCTGAAAGCAGCACGTTTGCTTCCGCGTGGAGAAGTCGACGACGAAGAAGACCTCGCATTGCTGGAATCGCGAGACCTCTTGTTCGCCCGGTTGCTGCAATACCGCGCATACAAACAAGTTGCAGAGTTATTTGCAGACTGGCAACGCAACGCACAGCAACGATACCCGCGGGCCGTGGCCATCGAAGAACGCTTTGCTGAATTACTACCTCCGTTGCACTTGGGGCATAGCCCGGAATCGTTCGCAGAATTAGCGGCAGGAGTATTCCGCCCGAAACCTCCCGAGGAAGTCGGCACCGATCACGTACACCGGGTGGCAGTTTCAGTGCCCGAACAAGCAGGTGTGATGCTGAACTCGCTGAAATTGCTCGGATCCAGTGAATGGACGACATTTGCAACCCTGACCCGTGATTGCCCAGATACCATGCATATCGTGGGTCGATTTTTGGCGCTGTTGGAGCTGTACAAGGCGCGTGCGGTGGATACAGAACAACCCGAGGCCTTGGAAAAACTATCTGTCGCATGGACTGGCTTGGACGTGGACCCAGCCGTCGTTGGTGCGGCAAATTGGGAATAAGTCGGGAACAAATACCAGTGGCTGTCAATAAGAGCGGTTGTCAGCGAAAATGGGTGACTGTGAGAATGGCTGCTAGCAAGAATAGGCGTAAAGGAACACGATGAGCATGGACGATAACCCGGCACAATCTACCGATCTGCCACTGATTTCTCAGCTGCGCAGCCAATTAGAGTCCATCTTGCTCGTCATCGATGCACCAGCGAGCGCTGCGCACCTGGCTCGAGCACTCGGCGTCGCTAAGCCCGAGGTCGTTGCACTATTGGAAGAAATTCGCGACGAATTCGACAGTCGTGGTTCAGGCATGCAGTTGCGCGAGAATGCAGAAGGCTGGCGTTTGTATACGCGCACTGCAAACGCCACCCCCGTCGAGGAATTTTTGCTTGATGGAAGCCAGACCAAATTGTCCCGCGCTGCCCTAGAAACCCTGGCTGTCATCGCATACCGACAACCGGTGACTAGGGCTCAGGTCTCGGCAGTCCGTGGGGTCAACGTCGATGGTGTTATGCGCACGCTGGCAATTCGCGGTATGATTCGCGAGGTTGAGGCAAGTCAGCACCCCGATCTCACGGAGGAGACGTCCGGCACAGCCCGATTCTATGTCACCACCGAGCTGTTTTTGGAACAATTGGGCATAGATTCTCTCGCTGCACTGCCTGATCTTGCGCCATTGCTGCCAGAACTCGACAGCATTGACGACGACTTTTAACCCGGCAGACGATAACAGCTTAAAGGACCGTGATCATCGTGACCGAAAACCACAGTAAAGCAACCGCAGAATCCATTGCCCAAGATTTAGGCGCAGATTGGATTTTTGCCGATGAGCCGACCAATGGCCAAGACAATGATGCAGGGCGCGAAGCCGTGCGGCTACAGAAAGTGTTGTCTCAGGCAGGCGTAGCTTCACGCCGACACTCGGAAATCTTGATTCGTGATGGGCGTGTGCAAGTCAATGGCAAGACCATCACGAAACAAGGCGTGAAGGTTGACCCGTCGCACGATATCATTCACGTCGACGGTGCTCGAATTAACGTGGACGAGGATAAAGCTTATTACGTGCTGAACAAGCCACGTGGCGTGCAATCCACCATGTCGGACGAGATGGGCCGGCGTTGCGTCGGTGATCTAGTCCTCGGCAAGTTAGATGCTGGCGAAAGGCTGTTCCATGTCGGACGTTTGGACGCCGACACCGAAGGTTTGCTGATCCTGACTAACGACGGCGAGCTTGCGAATCGCCTGATGCACCCGAAATACGAGGTATCCAAGACTTACCTGGCGGAAGTGCTCGGTGAGGCAGGTCCGAAGTTGATTTCTACGCTGCGCGAAGGAGTGGAGCTGGAAGATGGTATGGCGAAAGCGGATTTCGTTCGCATCATCGATAAAAACCAAGGATTTTCGTTGGTACAGGTAGAGCTGCATGAAGGTCGCAAGCACATCGTGCGTCGCATGCTGAAAGAAGCCGGCTATCCGGTCCAGCGTCTGGTGCGTACTAAGGTGCACACGGTGCAGCTCGGTGAACAAAAACCCGGTGTCCTGCGGGCGTTGAATTCCTCTGAGCTGACTTCGCTGTATAAAGCAGTGGGCATGTAGAAAACACCAGCAGTTAATACACAGTAATACACACAGACTAGACAGAAACGATAGAAACGAATTTATGATTACAAACATGCCTGACGACGGCCTACTTGTCGCCGTCGACGGACCTTCCGGAACCGGGAAATCCTCCACCTGCCGTGCGCTGGCGAAACAACTGGATGCCAAATATCTCGATACCGGAGCAATGTATCGGGTAGCCACCCTCGCCGTACTTCGTGCCCAGGTGGATCCGCTCGATAGCTATGCGGTTATTGAGGCGACCCGCGATCTGCCGATTGAGATTAGCGATGACCCGGAATCCAGCGCGGTGCTTCTCGACGGTGAGGATGTCTCGGAACCGATCCGAGGGCAAGCCGTGACGACGCATGTCTCGTCTGTCTCGGCCATCCCGGAGGTTCGGGAAAACTTGGTGCAATTGCAGCGTGAGCTCGCTTTTGCCGCCCACCGCGTGATTGTGGAAGGCCGTGATATTGGCACCGTCGTGCTGGGGGATGCGCCGACGAAGATTTTTCTCACTGCTTCTGCGGAAATCCGCGCGCAGCGTCGGCACGACCAGAACCTGGCGGCCGGTCGGGAATCGTCGTTTTCTGCGGTGCTTGCCGACGTCCAACGCCGCGATGCGGCCGATTCCGCGCGTGCTGCCTCGCCGCTGCGCCCAGCTGATGATGCGGTGCTGGTTGATACCTCGGAACTGTCGCTGGAGGAAGTCCAACAACAGATTATTGATATTATCCAGGGTCTAGACTTGACCGATTCCGGTGATCCGAAGGATCCGAATGACTTCGCGACGCAATACCGTGAATACACCGGCGCGGATTTTGACGATGCGGAATTTTCCGAAGCTGTCTCTGCTGCGCAGGAAACCAGCGCTTCGAGCGCTGACGGCGAGCCAGACTGGGACGCTTTGGAAGAAGAATTCCTGTCTGCACTGGGCGGCACCCAAGTAGAAGAAGCCCTGTGCACCGTAGCGATCGTGGGACGGCCCAACGTTGGCAAGTCCTCGCTGACGAACCGCTTTTTGGGTCGTCGTGAAGCAGTTGTCGAAGACGTACCTGGTGTCACCCGCGACCGGAACTCGTACTTAGCCGAATGGGCAAACCAGCGGTTCTGGGTACAAGATACTGGTGGCTGGGATTCCAATGTCAAAGGCCTCAACGCGCATATCGCACGCCAAGCAGAAGTGGCGATGGATACCGCAGATGTCATCATTTTTGTCGTTGATACCCGCGTCGGAGCCACTGAGACTGACATCATGATGGCGCGCAAGCTGCAACGCTCGAAAGTACCGGTGCTGCTGGTGGCCAACAAGTTTGATTCACCGCAGCAATATGCTGATCTTTCGCTGTTTTATAGCCTGGGATTGGGCGATCCATGGCCGGTCTCGGCGCTGCACGGTAACGGTTCCGCTGACGTTCTCGATGAGATGTTGCGTTTGTTCCCAGAAACCCCACGGCAAACCTCGATTACCTCTGGACCGCGCAAAGTGGCTTTGGTGGGCAAGCCGAACGTCGGCAAGTCCTCGCTCCTGAACAAATTCGCCAACGAAGAACGCTCGGTGGTCGATAACGTTGCTGGTACCACGGTGGACCCAGTGGACTCCATGGTGCAACTCGATGAGCAGATGTGGCGTTTCATCGACACCGCAGGTCTGCGCAAAAAGGTAAAAAACGCGCAAGGTCATGAATATTATGCGTCTCTGCGTACCCGTGGCGTGATCGATGCTGCAGAAGTCTGCGTGCTGTTGATCGATGCCTCTGAGCCGATCAGTGAACAAGACCAGCGCGTACTCGCCATGATCTTGGAATCTGGGAAATCCCTAGTCCTCGCGCTCAACAAATGGGATCTGATGGAAGAAGAACGCCGCTTCTTGTTGGAACGCGAGCTGGAACAACAGCTTCGGCATATCCCATGGGCGACGCGCGTGAACATTTCGGCTAAAACAGGCCGTGCGCTCAACAAGCTGGAACCAGCGATGATCGCAGCCTTGGAAAGCTGGGACAAGCGTGTGACTACGGGACAGTTGAATAACTGGATCCGCGAGGCTATCGCGGCGAACCCACCGCCTATGAAGAACAATCGTTTGCCTAAGGTACTGTTTGCTACCCAGGCAGGCACGCAGCCGCCGACCATCGTGTTGTTTACGACCGGATTCCTGGATGCCGGATACCGGCGCTACCTCGAGCGTAAATTCCGAGAGCGCTTTGGTTTTCACGGCACCCCAGTGCGCATTGCTGTCCGGGTGCGTGAGCGCAAAACTAAGCGCAAGTAGTCGAAACTAGCTTTAGCTGGGCATTAGTCAGAAATTAACAGTCAATGCCCGGCGCTAGCCTGGCAGCTCTGGCCTTAGCCCGTGTGCGGGCCTCGTTCATAAACAAAGGCGTCTGTGCGATAGGGCAGCGTTATGGTATCTGTACGTGATTTCTCCCAGAAATCTAACAGGTACCAATTTAAATTCCCGGTCAACCGGTTGCGCATTCGCTGGTTTGCACGCTGCCAATAGCTGCGCGAATGCATCAGTTCATGCACGCCGGCAACGCTGAGTTCTTGCGTCATAGTGGTCCGTAGCGTATCTACCAGCTGCCACGGAGCATGGACGGTTGGGAAGAACCCGGCTGGTTGGATATCCCCAGAATGCATGATCCGTGCCAGCCGGAGTATTTCTGGGCGGGAGACGTCCAAAGTATTCCATACCAATAGCAGCCTGCCGCCCGGCGCGAGCACACGATCAGCTTCCTGGCTTGCAGCTGCGACATCGAACCAATGCCAAGATTGTGCGTAGCTCAGGCAATCTACGGAATCTCGTGCCAGGCCGGTGGCTTCCGCGCTGGCCTGCCACGTCGGCACGCCTAGTTTTCGGTGCAGGAACTGCGCCATGCCTGCTGACGGATCAAAGGCGTAAACTTGGTGGCCGGCAGCATCGAATACGGCGCTGAGCTGACCGGTTCCAGCACCGCCGTCGACGACGCGTGCGTTTGCTTGGTTACGCGTGGCCAAGTGGGCGAGTTCGTTTGGGTATCCGGGCCGGATTGCATCGTAGGCTTCCGCCGAAAATGCCTCGCCCGCTGCACGGCGCAACTCTGCGCTTGCAAAGGTGGGGCTGGTTTTGGCAGATGCCTTGAAAAACACAGGAGAAGTCATCGGTACACAAACTAATACACGAAAAGCTGGCGTGCAGCAGCCAGCACCTTTAATGGTTACCCCGGCCGAGAGATTGCCCGGAAATTCGACCCCTTCGTTGCCGGGTTCAAATGATCGCTTGTGGTTGTTGAAGACGATTTTTCTGCATCCGCGTCTAACAATTCCTGCTGCAGCAATGACAGTAATCATGTTTTTGTGCACCGGTCTGACTCCAGTGATTGTCGGGTACGCGATTGATGATGCCATTGCCGACGGTGAATTTGCAGAGCTGTTGCGCTGGTTAGCGGTCTTGGTCTTGGTATCTGCGGTGCATGCAACGTGTGGATGGTTTGGGCGCAAGTACCTGGTGCTCGCAATGCTGCGTACTGGGCATTCATTGCGTATGGCGGTGACCGACCGGATCTCTCATCCCCGGGGGCTTGGTGGCCAGCGACGAACAGCAGGCGAGTTGCTGTCTATTGCTTCGAGCGATACCCAGCGGATTGCTGATGCAGTCTTGATGGCGGTGTTTCCGTTTGCGGAATTTGCCTCGATTATTTACGTCGGGGTAATGGTGAGCATGATTAGTGTTCCCCTCGGCATTGCGGTGTTGGTGGGCGGTCCTGTGATGGTGTGGATTTCCCTGTCAGCTTCTGGCCCATTACGCCGACGTTCCGGGAAACGCCAGCACTGGCTGGCTGAGGCCGCAGCCACGGCAACCGATGTGGTGCATGGCCTGCGGATTTTGAAAGGGATTGGCGCAGTAGACACAGTGTATGAGCGTTATCAGCAGGTGTCTGATGATGCGTATTCTGCGACCGTTCGGGCCCACGGTGCACGTTCGGTGCTCGATGCTATTACGGAAACCATCGGGTCGGTTTATATCATCGTCATTGGTATTGCTGCTGGTGGGCTGGCCCTGGGGGAGGTCATCAGCGTGGGAGAGTTAATTACGGTTATCGGTTTGACGCAATTCATCATTACCCCGATGACGATGCTCGGGAAAAATATTTCTTCGAAATGGGCTACCGCGCAAGGGTCAGGCGATCGCATTAGGTCTGTGCTCGCAGCTCCCTATGCGCTAGCGGAGGCACAGGCCGGCGTCAATTGGGAACTTTTCCCAGAAAACGCGCGTCCGAGACCAGGGGTATTAACAGTTATCGTCGGCACGGTGCCGGCTGGTCTGGAGTTGTTGCCACGCGAACAAGTACTGGTGGCCCCACACGACGGGCAACTATTTAGCGGGACCATCGCTGAAAATATTCTGGATCGTACGGACACCATGAGTACGCAGGAGATTCTTGATCGGGTGGAGCCAGCACTAGTAGCTGCAGCTGCCGATGATATTCCTGGTGGTGCACAACGACGGGTAGGCGAATCGGATGGTGATCTCTCTGGTGGCCAGCGCCAGCGGGTGGCTCTAGCTCGTGCGCTTGCTCGTGACGCGGAGGTACTAGTTTTAGATAATCCTACGACCGCCGTCGACTCTGTCACGGAACACACCATCGCTCAGCGGGTCGCTCAGGCTCGTCGTGGGAAAACCACAGTGGTTTATAGTTCCTCACCTGCTTGGCGCGAGGTAGCAGATGTTGTGCAGGCGGGTGAGTGATCATGTCGAACGCGTCTGGTGTGCCGCAGGGTGCTGCATTTGCCACCGCCTCATTTTCCACAGTTCGCCGTATTGTCGGTACGCAGTTACGCCGGATCCCGCGGGCAGCCAGCCAGTTTTGGTGTGCAATGCTGCTGCTAAGCGCTGGCGCTTTGGCGAATGTTCTAGTGCCCCGGCAACTAGGGAAGATTGTTGATGAGGTTGTGGCTGAAGACGGTAGTATCACCGTAATCGCGGTGTGGCTGGTGGCATTGGCGTTAGCCTCCGCTGTGCTTTCGGCGGGCGGGTTGTACGTTATCGGTGCGTTGATCGAACGGGTGATATCAAATCTTCGAGAAACGATGGTCGGTACCGCATTGCGTCTGCCGGCGCATGAGGTGGAAGAAGCCGGTTCGGGGGATTTGGTATCACGCGCGACCGATGATGTTGCAGAACTTTCCGCTGCAGTGAGTGAGACAGTGCCGGTGTTGTCGAAATCCGTGTTCATGGTCGGCGCAACGGCAATTGCGCTGATAGCTATTGACTGGCAGTTCTTCGTCGTTATTGCGGTCGTGGTGCCGATCTATTGGTGTGCTGTGCGTCGTTATCTGCGGGTGGCTCCGCCGCGCTACATCGCGCAACGTGAAGCAATGGCGCAACGTGCCCGGCGCGTATTGGAGTCTATCCACGGTGGGCCCACGGTGCGTGCCTACGGCTGGGAAGATGCCATGCATGCGCGTGTGCAGGAGAGTTCATCGCAGGTCGTGACCTATGGTTTTGCTGCGCGGCGCACGATGATGACCCTTGGTTTGTGGGTTTGGTTGGCCGAGTTTTTGCTTTTGTCGCTGGGGCTATTGGTTGGTTTTTTCGTAGTTGATAACGGATATCTCACTGTCGGAGCCGTGACAGCGGCGATGTTGATGTTGATTCGTCTTCGCGGCCCGATAATGGCTTTGATGCGAGTACTGGATACGCTGCAGGCCGGATATGCTTCGTTGAGTCGGATTGCAGGAGTCATAGCCTGCCCGCCGCAGCCGGTGCCGGATTCGGGAGCTGGCGTACCGCGTGGCGAGCTCGCCATAAAGAATGTTTGTTTTTCTTATTCAGCGGGATCTAGTGGTGCTGTAAACCCGGAAAACGTGGACGAGTCGAGCGGTTCTACAAACGCTGTCGATGACGTTTCGCTGACGATTCCACCTGGTTCCACGGTTGCTGTCGTGGGAGCATCTGGGGCAGGAAAAACGACTTTAGCTGCGTTAGCTGCCGGGTTACGTGTTCCGGATTCGGGCGAGATTCTTGTCGACGGAACCGAGGTGGCACAGCTTTCTGATCGGGAACGAGCGGGCCGTTTAGCGATGATTTCGCAGGATGTTTATGTGTTTTCTGGCAGTCTGCGCGATGACCTTACCTTGGCGCGTCCTGGCGCTAGCGATGAAGAATTGCTTGGAGCCTTGCATAGCGTGCATGCAGATTGGGTGGAATCGCTTGCCGACGGACTGGAGACCGTGGTGGGTGCGCGGGGGCAACAGCTTAACCCGGTGCAAGCGCAGCAGCTTGCGTTGGCCCGTGTGTGGCTAGCGGATCCAGCATTGGTGATCATGGATGAGGCTACTGCAGAAGCTGGTTCGGTTGGGGCCGAGAAGCTGGAAGCTGGTGCAGGTGCGGTTGCCGCTGGTCGCACAGCGGTGATAGTGGCACACCGTTTAGATCAGGCGGCATCTGCGGACCAGGTCGTCGTCATGGACAAGGGTAGAGTGCTTGAGCGGGGAACTCATGCAGATTTGGTTGCTCGAAATGGTCGCTATACTGAGCTGTGGGAGGCCTGGAGTTCGGGTCGCTAAGGCAATATTTGTTTTATGTGGTAAAACTATTTGCGTAACCGATGAATTAGATAGATGCATGTGGTAGCACGCTGCGCACCAGGCTGGGGTAGGTGACATTGGCACGAGCAAGAATGACACTAGCTGGTTTGCTACCAGGCATACTGCAGATGTACTCGAGGCGTAGCGTTCGTACCCAATTAGCCGGGGTTTTCTGCGCTTTTGCCATAGCTGCTGCCGGTTGCAGCAATATGGACGATGGCACGCAATCGACCCAACATGTCCCTGAATCCGAGCATGCGCAGGCACTGGACCGGGAGATGCAGACGTTTCCACACCCCACCGGCGCCCCGGTGGCAGGAGCGTTGCCCGGTGAGACTACTCGAATTAACTTGCCGAGTGGTCGCAGCTATTTGGTGCATCTGCCTGCTGGCTACGATCCGTCGGAGCCGTGGCCATTGATCTTAACCTTCCACGGGTGGGGGCAAAACGGCCAGTCCTTGGCGACTGCCACACACTTCGATGCAGCTCGTGCTATTTCCATTTATCCGGATGGGGCCCCAAGCAAAGCTCCTAACCAGAATAAAAAGGCCTGGGCTCCGGCACCTTATGCGAATACCAGCGGGGGCGAAGACCTCGAGTTCGTTGACGAAATTATCAACTCCGCGCGGCGTACCTGGAATATAGACGATAGCCAACTTTTTGCTGTGGGGTTTTCTAATGGCGGAGGTTTTGCACAATATCTTGCGTGTCAACGGCCGGCGCAGTTCCAAGCTATAGCCACGGTGTCGGCTGCTTATTACACTGCGGTCGTAGAAAAATGTGCCCCGGGAGCCGTGGGGCATTTGGATATCCACGGCACTGCAGATCAGATTGTGAGTTATGACGGCGGAACCCGGCATAACACGAAGTTCTTATCGGTGCCCGAAATCATGGGTGTGGCTGCGCGCCGAAACCACTGCGGGCATAGTATTGAACAGCAATGGTTAGTTGGTGGCGCCAAACGAACTAGTTATACGGATTGCGCAGCGCCAGTTGATCACATTCGTATCGAAGGCGGCAAGCATTGGTGGCCGGGCTATAGCGCAAACCGTAATGATGCGATGCCAGAGAATTTCGCTACCGATAAGATCTTGGACTTCTTCCGGATTCCGGGGCGTCCTTGAACCGCGGAAGTTAAGCGCTACCGATGGCATACTAAGCAGTAGACTAAGCGTCTATTATTTCACGACCGGAAGGATATTGAGCAAGCGTGGGAAAATTCGATTGGTTCTGGAACGCCATGGGTGCAAAATCGGCGAAGCACGAGAAGCAATCGCGTAAAATCGTCGGCCAAGCCCAGCAACAGGCCGCGGATTTTGACTCACTGAGCGACGATAAACTACGTGAGCATGCCCGTAGCTCAGTGAATCCCAGTGGTGAGATCACCGATAAGTCCACGTTTTTGGCGGCACTTGCTACGGCAAGTTCTCGCAAGCTGGGGCTGCGCCCGTACGACGTGCAATCTCAGGCTGTACTGCGATTGTTGACGGGCGATGTCATCCATATGGCGACCGGCGAAGGTAAAACTTTGGTTGGCGCGATGGCAGCCACTGGTTTTGCGCTCAGCGGAAAACGAGTGCATGTGGTCACAGTCAATGATTATCTTGCACGCCGCGATGCCGAATGGATGCGCCCGCTCGTAGAGAGCTTTGGGCTAGAGGTAGCTGCAGTGACCGAGTCCATGGACACGGCGCAGCGTCGACAAGCGTATGCCGCTGATGTGGTCTATGCACCGGTGAAAGAGCTAGGGTTTGATGTACTACGGGACAACCAAATTACTTCTCGTGAGCAGGCTGTATTTCAACAAGCTGACGTAGCGTTAGTTGATGAAGCAGATTCTGTACTGGTGGACGAAGCCCTGGTGCCGCTAGTGCTTGCAGGAACCCGAGCCGACCAAGCTACAGACCCACGCGTGACCACCGTGGTAGCCAACCTAAAGCAGGAACGCGACTACACCATCGGCACTGACGGTCGCACGGTGTTCCTTACTGACGATGGTGCGGCGACGGTGGAAAAGGAACTAGGAATCGATTCGCTTTATAGTGATGAACATATCGGAAGTACTTTGGTGCGGGTGAACCTCGCTTTGCATGCAAAAGCCCTACTTATCCGTGATATCCATTATTTGGTTCATGATGGCGAGTTGAAACTGATTGATACCGCGAAAGGTCGGGTTGCTGACCTGCAGCGTTGGCCGGACGGATTGCAAGCCGCAGTCGAAGAAAAAGAAGGACTGAAAGTCACAGAAGGCGGCCGAATTCTCGATACGCTGACCATTCAAGAACTAATGCGTCGCTACCCGCAGTTGTGTGGCATGACCGGTACCGCTGTTGAAGCCACAGACCAGTTACGCGAATTTTACGGTTTGTACGTTTCCGAAATTGCTCCGAATAAAGCGCCGCAGCGGTTCGACGAAGCAGATCGCGTCTATGCCACGGTGGCTGAGAAAACCCAGGCCTTGTTAGACGAAATTGAATTGCTGCATGCACAGAAACAGCCAGTATTGATTGGCACTCAGGATGTTGCGGAATCAGAAAGCCTGGACGCCGCTCTAACAGAACGTGGAATCAATGCGCAGGTGCTCAACGCGAAAAACGATGCCGAGGAAGCAGCGATTATTGCCGAAGCTGGTATGCCAGGCAGGGTCACTGTATCAACGCAGATGGCTGGCCGCGGTACGGATATCAAATTAGGGGGCACCGATGGAACCCACTATCAAGAAGTCAAAGACGCCGGTGGCTTGGCAGTGCTGGGAACCACGCGCCACCGGAGCTCGCGTTTAGATAATCAATTGCGGGGCCGTGCAGGACGCCAGGGGGATCCGGGGTTGAGTCTGTTTTTCGTCTCTTTGGAAGACGATGTGGTCATTTCCGGCGGGGCAGGTGAATCCGTAGAAGCCCAGCCGGACGGGAACGGCCGGATTGATTCTGGGCGTATCGTAGATTTTATCGCTCATTGCCAGAGGGTGACAGAAGCTCAATTGCTGGAAATCCATAGTCAGACCTGGAAATACAACAAATTGTTGGCAGATCAACGGGAAATCATCGATGAGCGCAGGAGTAGTTTGCTCGACACGGATAAAGCCTGGACGGAACTCCGTAAGTATGAACCAGAGCGTGCCGCCGAATTGGTTGCCGCGGGTCTTGCCGACGACGTATTGGTGCAAGCAAGCCGCGAGATCATGCTTTACCATCTTGATCTCGCCTGGGCGGATCACCTTGAACATATGGATGATGTTCGTGAATCGATTCACCTGCGCGCGATCGCCAGGGAAACCCCGATCGATGAGTATCACCGGATTGCGGTGCGCGAATTTAAAGAAATCGTGCGTCGTGGTGTAGAGGCTGCTAGAGAAAGTTTCCGTGAGGTAGTTATCGATAATGCCGGTGCACATCTTTCCGAAGGGGGCCTAGCTCGCCCATCTGCGACTTGGACGTATATGGTCTCGGACAATCCGCTCGCTGGCTCGGGAAATTCTGCATTGAGCGGAATCGGCAACCTATTCCGCTAATGAACGCAGGCTTAACTAGCGACCCGATCTTCTAGGCAGGTGACTAGCCGAAAAGCCCCGCGGTTTGAATTACGAGTATGGTATTTGGCGGGGTTTTCGTAGTTGAAAAAATGCTAAAGAAAATAACTTTGACTCTCGTCGTAGCCGTTTAAGCGCTATGATGGATTACTAACGGCAATATTTCCGACAATGCGGAGGATAGATAATGAGCGAAAACACCGGTACTCCGGAGCAACAGGCGGAGACAACCTCAGTCTTCCGTGCGGATTTAATTAAGGAAATGGAATCCGGTGCTGGTGCTTCTACCGCAGCCGAAAATACCGAAAACCTCGCCGAAGGCGTAGCGTTGTTGGTGGTCAAGCGGGGGCCAAACGCGGGCGCGCGTTTCTTGCTGGACCAAGAAACCACAACCGCAGGTCGCCACCCAGAGGCGGATATTTTCTTGGATGACGTCACCGTTTCTCGTCGTCATGCAGAATTCCGTTTGAACAATGGGGAATTCGAAGTGGTAGACGTAGGATCGTTGAATGGTACTTATGTCAACCGCGAGCCACGGAATTCACAGGTGCTTTCTGTGGGCGATGAAATCCAAATTGGTAAGTTCCGATTGGTCTTTTTGGCTGACACCAAGAAATAATAGGTAATTGTGAGTCCAGTATCTCAAGCAGCAGCGCAGTCGACGCCTCGGACAGGCAGCGCGTACAAGACCCGTAAGGCGAAGTCCATCGGTGTCGTCTTGGAATCTTTGCGTCCTGAGTTTCCGGATATTACGGTTTCTAAGATCCGATTCCTTGAATCGGAGGGATTAATTTCCCCCCAGCGTACAAAGTCCGGCTACCGTCGTTTCACCGAAGAAGATGTCGCACGGTTGCGCTATATTTTGGTTACCCAGCGAGATCACTATCTTCCGCTGAAAGTCATTCGTGAACAGCTCGAAGCTATGGACTCCGGGCAAGTTACTGCCTTGGTGGGGGCGAATTCTACACAGGGTTTGATGTCTGCGGATACGTTCCGCACCACCGGGCCGAGGAGTTTCACGGATTCAGATGTGGCACACCAAGCAGGCGTCGATGTTGAGTTCGTGACCGAACTTGCTGGAGCTGGTTTGATCCGCCCGGATGCCGCTGGATTTTTTGCCATTGATGACGTAAATATTGTGAGTACAGCGCGGTCGTTGCAGCAGTTGGGTTTTGACACGCGATTGCTGAAATCACTGCGTAATGGTGCGCGTCGACATGCAGATCTGATCACCCAGGTTGCAGGCCCGTTGACGCATGGAAAATCAGATAATGCGCAACAACAAGCGGAAGAATTATCACAACAAATTTCCGCGTTGGTGGTTTCCCTGCACACAAGTTTGCTTAAGAGCACCCTGCGTGAGGAATTCGATGCTTAAGGAACTCAATGCCTAGCCCATTATTTTAGGGTTTTTCACGGAGATCTTTCGTCTGGAACCGGCATCGCACGTCTGCGGTGTCGGTTTCTTTCTGTCATCATGATGAGTCTGTTGTGGCTGATACGACCAATATGAGTATAGTGATGGGGGTCATGTTAACAGTTGGGATTCGCGAGACGGAAGAACCCTAAAGTCTTAATTGAGACTTTAGGGCGTGTCGCGCCGATTCTTCGTAAAAGGGCAATAGGATTGACCTTAAATAATTTAAGGATTCCAAACTTCCATCGGAGTAATTACGTGACTATCAACTCATCCCGTTCCCAGTACACGGACGCACCGTACGTCCAGGAGTCCCTGTTTGACCTCGGGCCAGATGAACAACTTGGCTACCGCGTGCCTATTGCGTGCCAGGTTGCAGGCATCACCTACCGTCAGCTCGATTATTGGGCGCGCACTAATCTAGTGAAGCCGTCGATCCGAAATGCGCGTGGCTCCGGTTCGCAGCGTTTGTACTCCTTCAAAGACGTTCTTGTCTTGAAGATCGTCAAGCGCTTGCTTGATACCGGAATCTCGTTGCAGAATATCCGCTTGGCAGTCGAGTCTTTGCGTGAACGTGGCGTGAACGATATCGCGGAGATTACCCTTGTTTCTGATGGCACAACGGTATACGAATGTCACAGCAATGAACAGGTCATCGACTTGCTTTCGGGAGGACAAGGCGTCTTTGGTGTAGCGATTCCAGGCATTATGAAAGAACTTAGCGGAACCATTAGTTCGTTCCCAGCGGAGCGTATTGACCCAGCCCTTGCGGACGACTCTAAAGCTGCTTCTGGTATTGACGAGCTGGCTGCGCTGCGTGTGCGCAAATCTCACTCGGCTTAACATCTTGGATTAGTTTTTGCTCGACTCATTTTAGAGTCCAACGACACGCCGCAGCTTCTCTTCGAGTTCTGCGGCGTTTTTTACTGTCTGGATATGACTCGCTACTTCGCGTAGAGCTGGATCTGTTTCACCATCACCAACATGTACAACACTGAGTTTTGCCTTGGCACCCAGTGCCTCCCGGAATTTTGCGGGGAAATCTGGGGAACCATCCGCCGTACCAGAAGTAATCAACACGATACGGGATGGCTGAGACTCCGATTGCGCGATACCAGAATGATCCCGAACCGCGTGGGCAGCAGCGAGTAGCGCTTCGTTAGTTTGCGGTACTCCACCAGTACCTAAGAGCTGTACAGAACGAGCGGTCTCTGCGCCATCAGAAAAATCGATATTTCGGCGAAAACCCTGGGTAACCCCAGGGTTTAATGGTGACGAATAATTCCACAATGCCACCGAATGTCCGTGAGCACTCAACTCGGGAGCAAGGGTTGCGATTGCATCAGCAGAGGCCTGGAAACGCGACGGTCCTGCGATCCCGGGAAAACCCGAGGACATAGCATCGGAGGTATCCAACAAAAACAGGGTATCCGTTGCAGTCAGAGCATCGGCTGCGTCGTTGGCGTGTTTCGCGTCGTCCTTATTATGGTCCTGGGCTGCGGCATCATCGTTGGATTGATGCTTACTCCCGGTGTTGCCGAAATCCAGTGCGGTACGTGCTAGGTAAGCTTCCCAGACCGGGCTAGCGTCCAATCGCTTAGCATCAGTATCAGCCTCCACTTGGCCTTCTACTTCCGGATTTGCCTCAAACCCGTGGTATTGCGCTGCCAAATCATCGGCGAAAGCTTGCGCGGCGCGGGCCTGTTCTTCATCAATTTCGTCAGACTGGTTCAACACCACCGCCGCATATTCCACGTATGCGCCCTCCAAGGCACGGAACGAGCCTGCATCTTGAGCGCTTATAGCCTGCACCGCGGCAACCGGACCGTCAGCGTCGGCAAGGCTTTTGTTTTCATCCCGCAAAAGAAGCTCCGCGCCAGATTCTGGACCGTCGGCAAGAGCGGAAGCAACCACCGCAGATGCTGCTGAGTCGCCAGGATAGGTGACGGAGTCAGCCGGAAGCTTGAGATCGACGTCCGCATCCGTTGCAGCGTGTTTATCGTAAATACCAGCTGCTTGGCCAGCTACTTTCGGGTGTTCACCGCTTGCGGCTGCTGTACGACCAGCAGCCGCAACGGCCTGAGCTAAACGCGGGGAATCTGCGTCGATATAGACAGCGGCTTTCGCGATATCTTCGGCGACGACGGCCTGCACACAATGATCACGCACCACTGGTTTCGTGGCATTCCAGGAGGCCAATAGCGACTGCGTTAAGGTTGCGTCACCGCTGGCAACGGGAAGCTGTATATTTCCTTCGATGCACGATTCACCTTCGGCGCTATCCGCATTGGAACCGGTGTCTTCAGAACCATTTCCCAAGAATAACCATGCAAGCACAGCGATAATTGCCAGCAAGATTGCAATGGTGGAGGCAATGAATCCTCCGGAAAATTGAGTCTTTTGTTCAGGTGTGTAATGACGCCCCATAGCTACCTAGTCTAGCCCGCTGAGCATGGTCCACAATATTTATCAGCCTGTGTCGGAGCGGCTCGGCTCGGGCAGCTAGTTGACGTTGACGCGCAACGTATTCGTTTTTCCCCGCTGTGGTCTCAATGGCTACGACGCCAAGGCCCCAATCACGGCAATCGTATGGTGAAGCCTCCATGTCCAACTCGCGGGCGCTAACCGCAAGATCGAAGCACTGGTGTAATAACTCACCTGGGACTAGTGGGCCCAGTTTCCAAGCCCATTTGTATAAGTCCATTGTCACGTGCACGCATCCGCCTTGGTCGCAGTCGAGCTGATCTTCGCGATTTAGCACCGTGATATTCAGCGGGCGTGCTGGGGGAGTGAAAAAACGGAAGGCATCATAATGTGTGCAACGGAGATCATGCTTTTCTACGACTTCGTTCGTCCCCTTAGCCCCGAGGCGGAGTGGTAAATCATGGCGTGGGGCTTCAGATCGGTAGACCATTGCCCATTCGTGTAGACCAAAACAGTCAAATCTGGCGGGGCGTTCAGCTGTTCGCGTCAGCAAATCCCTGATATAGCCGATTGCCGAACCACGCCGCTGCCATAGCGATTGCACGTTCAATTCCACACCGCGCTCGGTGTGGTGGTAATCACGCCAGTGCGCATGTGGCGGATCGCCCTGCATAGCCGAACCGACGCCGGGATGCCAGCGTTTCAGATGTGTCGGGCGAACGGGATAATACTCAAACAAGAAATCATAAACTGGATGTTTCATGCCCGGGTTCCGATAGTGGGCCAGACGTTCCTCAGCACGCGCGAGGTGGGCATCGGCTTGGGCTGTCCATTCCTGCTCAGTAAAAATCATGGTGCTAGTAATCTAACGAAAACGGTACTAATTAATGCGAGGTTAATTAATGCGAGCGCTTACGGGAACGACTGCGCGGCGCAGTAGGATTTCCACCCCATGCGCTAGATTTTCTGCCCCCACGTCCAGCACGGGAATGCGAGGTTCGTCCTTCTTCGCTGTCGGTCTTATGCCGACGATCTTTTCTTTTCGGTGCAGCTTTTTGTTGCGCCTTCTTATTAGCAGTGCCGTTTTTTGCTGATCCTCTTTTTTCTGAGCGCTGGTTCTGAACAGAGCTTGGTTTTTCTTGCAAGGCTCTTCCGGAAGGTTCGCGTGCTCCACTAAGATCCGCAAGCTCCTGCGGTATACCTGGCCCGCGCGCGACGATAGTACGTGCGGTGACCCCTGCCTTTTTGAGCAACGATTTCACGGTTTTTTCTTGGTCTTCCAAAACCAATGTGATCACGGTGCCGCTGGCTCCAGCGCGCGCGGTGCGCCCGGCGCGATGTAGATACGCTTTGTGTTCTGCTGGGGGATCGACGTGAACCACCAAGCTGACATCTGAAATATCGATGCCGCGGGCCGCAATATCCGTGGCGACCAATACAGGCAGGGTTCCGGCGCTAAAACCATCGATTGCCTTTGTGCGAGCGCCTTGCGATTTGTCTCCATGCAAACCTAAAGCGTGCACCCCGACGCGCCGCAGCTTTTTCACTTGCCGGTCAACACCATGCTTGGTGCGCATAAACATAATCGTTTTTCCGTCACGGGCGGCAATTTTTTCTACCAATTCGTTACGGTTTTCGCGCGTACCCACGTGTGCCACAACATGCTCCATCGTGTCTACCGAACTTTGTGCTGGAGCAGTTTCGTGTGTACGTGGGTCATGCAAAAACCTGTCAACAACAGCTTGGACTTGCTTGTCCAGCGTTGCTGAGAATAATAAGTGCTGGCAATCGGAGGGTAATTTATTCCATAGTTTGGTTACCTGCGGTAAAAAGCCCATGTCCGCCATTTGGTCGGCCTCATCGAGGGTGGCGATCTGCACTTGATCTAGTTTGAGTTTTTTCTGATCAAGCAGATCTTGCAAACGTCCCGGGGTGGCAACGAGCAGATCCACCGGTGCGGCGAGGCGACGAATTTGCGGATTGATATTGACGCCACCGACCACGTTGAACACGCGCAATCCTAGGGAAGCAGCAGGCGCTTCCAAACGAGCACTGATTTGCGCGGCTAGTTCGCGGGTTGGTGCGAGGATGAGCGCGCGGGGATGGCCCGGGCGCGAGACGCCGGACGTCGCCAAGCGATGCAGCATGGGCAAACCGAAACTGAAGGTTTTTCCTGATCCTGTGGGGCCTTTGCCGAGGACGTCGCGGCCAGACAGCACGTCAGGGATGGTTAACGCCTGGATCGGAAACGGAGTGGAGATGCCTTCGCGGCGTAGGAAATGCACGATGGGCCGGGCCAGGCCCAAGTCGGCGAAAGATGGTTCTTGTGCAGGTTTAGTTGTCATTATCCTTCAGTCTAGCGCGTCGTGGTAGTTGGTTCGTGATTCATGCGAGAAAGCGTGTGAACTGCACGACTGTGCGAGAACTTACAGTAAATTTTGCTTCCGCGGTGCCTGTGGAGTTGTAGCGTGAAAAGTGAGAGGAATGCCTTCTTGAACATCCATTTATCCACCATCCATTCATCTACACCTACAACGTGCAAAGGAAACTTACAGTGGCCGAGCACTTTCTCCCGCGATCGAAGGTCAAAACTCCAGAAGGTGATATTGTTCCTGATGTTGCTACTCCGGAACAATCGCAGAAAAAACGTGATGTGCGATTCGTACTACAGCCGATATGGTTCCTGCTTGCTGTAGCTGCTCTGGTGGGCGTTTTGCTATTGCCGATCGAAAGCCTGGCATGGGAAGGCCAGGTCGCACTGGCGGTTTTGGCTTTCGCCATCGTTTTATGGGTAACAGAGGCAGTATCCTACCCGGTTAGCGCGTTTTTGATTATCAGTTTGATTGCGTTGCTACTGGGTTTGTCGACAGACCCAGAGACTGGCGATATAGTCGGTACATCTTCCGCGTTGGGCACTGGTTTGCAGGGCTTTTCTACCTCTGCGCTGGCGTTGGTAGCTGCTGCTTTGTTGCTTGCCGGTGCGATGCAGGCAACTGGCCTGCATGAACGCTTGGCGCTTTGGGTGATGAAGCTCGCCGGTGATAAAACCTCGAATATTTTGATTGGCGCGATCGTGATCGCGACACTGCTGGCGTTTTTCGTGCCTTCGGCGACCGCCCGCGCGGGTGCCGTGGTTCCGATTCTGCTGGGTATGGTTGCAGCCTTTGGACTATCGACAAATTCGAAGATGGCCTCATTATTGGTTATCACCGCAGTACAAGCAGTCTCGATTTGGAATGTCGGTATCCAAACAGCAGCTGCCCAAAACTTTGTAGCTTTGAACTTCATCCAGGATGAATTCGGTCAGACTATTTCTTGGGGCCAATGGTTTATCTGGGCAGCGCCATGGTCGGTGCTGATGTCCATTGCGCTGTTTTTCATAATGCGCGCGAGCATCAAACCGGAGGCAGACTCGATTTCCGGTGGTCGAGAACTCATTGAGCAAAAACTCGAAGAGCTCGGCCCGATGTCCGGACGCGAAAAACGATTGGTGGCTGTCGCCGTACTGCTGCTATTCGTGTGGGCGACTGGCGATATCCTGCACCCGGTTTCTGCACCAGTGGCGACCGTCATTGCAGTGAGCTACATGCTGCTTCCGAAAGTCGGCGTCTTCGACTGGAAAACAGCGCAAGATTTGGTGTCCTGGGGTACGCTGATCGTCTTTGCCGTCGGTATCTCGCTGGGCACATTCCTGCTCGATACGGGTGCAGCTAGCTGGTTATCCGAGCAAACTTTTGGTGCTATGGGCTTGGACTCGATGCCATTGTTGGCCACCATTGCGTTGGTGTCGCTGTTTAACATCCTCATCCACCTCGGATTTGCCTCTGCCACGTCGCTGGCATCCGCACTGATTCCAGTCTTTATCGCCTTGTCGACGACGATTGCTGCTGGTGATGCCAGCATCGGATTTGTCGTCATCCAGCAGTTCGTCATCTGTTTCGGCTTCTTGTTGCCGGTTTCTGCGCCGCAAAACATGCTGGCTTATGGCACGGGCGCATTTACCCGGGGCGAGTTCCTGAAAACAGGAATCCCGCTTACCATCGTCGCTTACCTACTGGTATTGCTGTTTTCGGCTACTTATTGGGACTGGATGGGCCTTATTTAGTCCGTCTTAGCAGGGGTGGGCGTTTTAACGCTTCTGCTCCTGCGATTTGTCTCCGGTCCAGTCCAGATGGAATACACCATCACTATCAACCCGGCGATAGGTGTGGGCACCGAAATAATCGCGCTGTGCCTGTACCAACGCGGCGGGCAGTCGCTTGGAGCACAGCGAATCATAGTAGGAGAGCGAGGAGCTGAATACCGGAGCAGCAAGACCCAAGCGGATCGCAGAGGCTGCAACAGTGCGCCAGGAATCGATCAAACCGTCGAGCTCCCCGGTGAAATAGGAATCAAGTAACAACGATGGTAGCTCTGGAAGCTTCTCGTAGGCATTGTCAATGCGGTCCAGAAACGCTGCTTGGATGATACAACCACCACGCCATACAGCTGCGAGATCACGGGGATTAATGTTCCAGTTGTATTCTGTTGAACCAGCGGCAATCAGATCGAAGCCTTGTGCGTAAGCCACCAGTTTGGAGGCGTACAACGCCCGGCGCACATGCTCAATGAACTCCTCAACGCTGATTCCCAGTGCAGCGAAATCTGCGAGGTTGCCGGTAGGGAAGTGGTCCAGGGCGGCAGCGCGAAGCTCTGTGGACGAAGACAGGGCGCGAGCAAAAACTGCTTCCCCAATCGCGGTCGCCGGAATACCCAGGTCCAAAGCTTCCTTCGCGGTCCAGCGCCCGGTGCCTTTTTGTCCAGCAGCATCGTGGATGACATCGATCATCGGTGCGCCGGTGTCTGGGTCACTGGTTTCTAAAATATCTGCGGTGATACCGATTAAATAAGAGGCTAGGTCTCCGTCGTTCCATTCCCGGAAAATCTTGGCAATGCGGCTAGGCTCCAAGCCTGCGCCGTGGCGTAACAAATGATAAGCCTCTCCAATGAGCTGCATATCAGCGTATTCGATGCCGTTGTGCACCATCTTCACAAAATGTCCGGCCCCATTGGCGCCGATATAGCGTACACACGGGGCGCCATCGACTTTGGCCGCGATCGATTCCAAAAGCGGTCGGATGGACTCCCAAGATTCTTGTGGTCCGCCGGGCATAATTGAGGGGCCAGTGAGTGCGCCTTCTTCTCCGCCTGAAATACCTGCACCAACGAAATGGCGTCCGGTGAGTGCTACTGCGCGCTCGCGCCGCACGGTGTCGGTATACAGTGAGTTGCCTCCGTCGATAATGATATCGCCTTCGTCGAAGGCTTCTACTAGGTCATCGATAGCGGCATCAGTAGCAGTTCCGGCGGGCACCATCAGTAGCGCGCGGCGTGGCTTAGATAAGTTAACTGCCAGCTCCTGCAAATCGTTGCAACCGACAAATTCTCCTTCTCCGCCATGCTCCGCAATGAGTTTGCTGACGTTTTCCGTGCGCCGATCGTAAAGCGCGACGCGGTAACCATTGCGTGCAAAGTTACGGGCCAAGCTCGAACCCATGACTCCGACCCCGACGATTGCGATATCTGCCAATTGCTGCGAAGACTGCTGGTTATTCATGACTGATCAGTCTACCTTCTACCGCAGTAGGCCTGAGAGCGAGGAATAGCTGGAATGCTTGGAATGTGTTGGGGCTAACAAATAGATGGTTTGAATTCCGATAGAGTTGACACATGGGTTATTTGGAAGCAGTGATGGCAGCGGGAACCAGACAATTACAGCAGGCTGAGCTGGAAGAGCTAAACCGATCCGAGTTAGGCCTTGACAGCCTCCTCGGGTTGGTTTATTCATACGCTGCCCCTACTGAAGTTCGCGCTTATCTTGAGGTCAATTCGAGGCACCTGCAGTATGCAGGCAGCGTCAACGGGGGCGTGTTTTGCGCGATTGCGGAATCAGTTGCCTCGGTGGCTTCTATGATTAGTGCACAACGCCCCTGTGTTGGGGTCAATAACAGCACGGACTTCATCCGTGGAGTAAGTGAAGGACGTATTGAAGCTATTGCGAAGCCCATACAAAACGGAAAACGCACGCAATTGTGGAACGTAGAGATGTACAACCACGAAAAATTAGTGGCCCGCACCACTTTGCGCACAATGGTGGTGGGGCCGCCTATTGCTGAGCTTCGTGCACGAGCAGATCAGCAGTAAAGGTGCGTGTCAGCCGCGCATCTGAAGTCACTGCTGCATACGTGATGCCTGGGCAAAAAACTCACGTTCGTGCGCCGATGCCATCAAATAAGCACGGGTTGCGCGCTCGCGGGTTGATTCGCTGGCATTTTCGAAAGCCGTTTCCACAATCCTGAGTGCTTTCCGCGTATCTTCTGCAAAGTTTGGATCACCATAGGTTTCCAACCACGAGTGGTACGGGTGCTCGTCGTGATTATGTTTAGTCAGCGCTTCGCCGATCTCGGCATACAGCCAAAAGCAGGGCAAGACTGCAGCTACCCCGACGGCGTAGTCATCGGTGAAGGTGCGTGCAACCAAGAAATCAGTGTATGCGGCAGTAACCGGTGAGGGATCGACTTTTGGCACATTGAAAGAGCGGTGTAGTTCCGCTTCCACAGTCAGGCACTCCTGTGCAGCTTTGGCCCACCAAATTTGTTCTTCTGGCGTTGGGGCAATCGTCGATAAGCGCGCCAATGCACGGGAATAAAGCTCCAAATACAAAGCATCTTGGGCCAAGTAAAACATGAATTCTTTTTCGGAAAGATCGCCGCTGGTCAGCGAGGTGATGAACGGTAGCTCTGTGATTTCACGCCAGAGAGTGCCGGTCTTTTCCCACAATTGGGTAGTGTGTGGGCCTTGCGCTGCGATTGCTGGGGCCGGTGCTTTGTCATGGACTGGGAAAGTCCATGGGGTAGTGTCCGCGTTGGTCGCCCAGCGACGCAGCTGATGGAAGTGATCTACGGGGCCGTTTCCCTTGCCGACGGCAAGCTCGTCTGCATGGGTAATTGCTTCGTGCAGCCAGTGGGTTGCCCAGTCGAGTGCGTCGTTGAGTTCTGCTCCACCGCCTAAGCGAGTAGCCAGGGCAGATGATAACGAACAGCCGGTTCCGTGAGTGTTTTTTGTATCTACTCGAGCAGAAGGTACCCGGTGAACAGCACCATCAGCGCTTACTGCTGCATTGTCAGCGATCGTGCCGTCGAGATGGCCACCTTTTACGATCACAGTGACGTCATGTTTTTCCGCAAAACGCTGGGCTTGTGCCACCGCGGCATCGAAATCTGCAGCCTCGTCGTCTTCGACTAAAACGGCGAGTTCCTTCAGGTTCGGAGTAATGACATCAACGTGTGTGCACAGCTCGCGGATTTTTGCTTCAGCCTCTGGCTGCAACAGCCGGTCGCCGGAGCTAGCAACCATCACCGGGTCAAGCACCAGAGTAGTTTTGTTTCGGCCGCGCAACCATTCAGAAACGGTATCGACGGTGTCGCTATCACCAAGCATGCCGATCTTGATGGCATCGATTTCGACGTCGTCAGAAACGCTAGTGAGTTGTTCGCGCAGAAATTCCTGTGGCGGGGTATGGATGCTGCGTACACCCTGTGTGTTTTGCGCTACCAGGGCGGTGACTACGGACATGCCGAAACCGCCGGCAGCAGCAATAGATTTCAAATCAGCCTGAACACCAGCACCGCCGGTGGGATCAGTGCCAGCAATGGATAAGATACGAGCATTCGTCTTCATGCTCACCAGGCTAGCGAAAATACTGGGAATTGTTAGGCCTGCACAGTGATTGTGACCGGAATATTGTTCAAGAATGCGCTCAACAATCTGCGCAGCAGTGTCTAAGGAATGTTCCTAGCATGGAGTTCAGAGCATTTAGTACCCGCATAGCCTCTGGTTGTGCTATGCGGGCGTTGGGTTTTGCCTTGTGGCGTTATTCCGTTGCGGAGTTTTAGCCGATGCGCTTGGTGTCTTTAACTTCGACCGGTTGGTCTTTCTCATCAGTACTAAGTTCGCCCAGCTTCAGTAGAGCGTTTCGGCCGTGACGCTGTTGCTCGGTGATCTCCAGGTTGCCCCGGTTGCGGGAAAGTACATTGCTGGTCCAGTTCAAGACGGTAAACAGGCGGTTACGCACACCAGTGAGGAACTGGGCGTGCACAACGAGCCACATTAGCCAGCCGACAAAGCCAGTGATCTCGCTGTTTTCCATTTTCACCACAGCATTACCGCGGTTGATGATCGCCATCGAACCCTTATCGAAGTATTCGAAAGCTTCCTTCGGATCCTGCTCGGAATTATCGCTGGTCTTGGCGTCGATGAGCTTGGCTACGTGCTTACCCGTTTGGATGGCAACCTGAGCCACACCAGGCAGACGATTCAGTGACATCATGTCACCGATGAGATAGACGTTGTCGTGGTCGCCAACGGTGAGGTCTTCGTTGACCGATACGCGGCCACCACGATCGAACTCGACATTAGCCTGTTCCGCAACCATCTTGCCCAACGGGGAAGCTTCCACACCAGCGGACCAGACCTTGGTTGGGGACTCGATGGTGTGCACGGAATCGTCGGCCATGTTCTTGTACACGACCTTGTCGTCATCAACTTCAGTGACCATGGCATTCAGACGCACTTCGATGCCTTGCTTCTCCAAGGTGCGCTGTGCCTTCTTGCCCAGCTTCTTACCGAACGGTGGAAGCACCTGAGGTGCGCCGTCGAGAAGGATGATCTTCGCTGATTCCGGCGAAATATTCTTGAAGGCACCTTTAAGGCCGCGCTTTGCCAGTTCAGCCAGCTGACCAGCCAGTTCTACGCCGGTTGGTCCTGCACCAATGATTACGAAAGTCAGCAAACGCGCGCGCTCTTCGGGATCATCGGTCAATTCTGCGCGTTCGAATGCTCCCAAAAGGCGTGAGCGGATCTCCAGAGCGTCGTCGATGCTCTTCATGCCTGGTGCGTACTGTGCAAAGTGGTTGTTACCGAAGTATCCCTGCTTGGAACCAGCGGCGATAACCAGGGAGTCATAAGCGAAATCTTTCTTGATGTCACCCTGGGATGCGCTCACGGTCTGTTTCGCAATATCGATTGCAGTCACCTCACCGCGCACTACATCAACATTGTTCTGCTTACGCAACAGTTGGCGAGTTGACGGGGCGATCTCACCCGCGGAGACGAGGCCGGTGGCAACTTGGTAGAGCATCGGCTGGAACAAGTGGCTGTTGGTGCGGTCGATCAAGGTGATATCGACGTCAGCGTTGGCCAAACCTTGGACCGTGTTCAGGCCACCGAAGCCGGATCCAATGACGACGACATGGTGACGATCACCTGCGGGGCGGTGTGCTTGAGACATAGATACCTCTTCGTAGAAAATGTGTGGTCTATTTGATTAAGTACACAGTTAAATATACGCCTACACACTCTAGTGGCCAGAAACACTTTGCTAAAATCATTGGGGCTGAACAGTTCCGCCTACCGTCCCGAATCGTTGGCAAGGAGTAAGTGTGCACGAGCAACATTGGGCTCATCTTGCAGCGATCGATGCACAGGCGTGGCCGTCAATCGCCTCTGCGCCTGGTGGGGCCTTACTGTCGCTACGCGCACGTGTCGCGGAAGCGCACCTTGCTCGTGCCTGCCGGATCGCCGGCCTTGAGCTCGATCCAGATGCTTCACCGGATTTAATTATTGACCACGAGCTTTTGTTTCATCGTATCGCGCACGCTGGTTGGTTGGGCTTTGCAGAATCCTATATGGCAGGAGAGTGGCGGACCCCAGACTCAGCCGCCTTGGTTCGGGTGCTCACTCGTCTGCTCGCCACTGGCTATGCCCCACGTGCAAAGCAAAAAATCCCGGTTACGTTGTTTGACGGCGGGCAAATTCCGGCGGAGCTAGTTCGGTTATATTCCGATGAAAAGAGTAGTGGTTTCGCCGGAATCTTTTCGACGGGCGTGGCGACGACGGTCCGGGAGTCCGTACCCAGTTATGTTCCTTCCCAGCACCGCGGGAGTGAGTCAAAGCAGCACTTTGTGGATGTTACAGAGATTTCCGAGCCGCAGAATGTGGAACGCGATGACTTCCAGGACGCCCAGGCACGCGCCGCACGGTTTTTGCTTGACGATCTTGGCGTGACTGCCTCCAGCCACGTGCTGGAGTTTCCTGCTAATGGATCCGTCACGGCGGAAGTTGCTGGCCGACGTAAAGCAGTCGTCGATGCCCTCAGCAATGACGCGGAACACTTGGCGGCGGTGCGCGAAGATTTGGTTCTTGCCGGGGTAGAAGACTTTGTGCACACACAACATATCGCGCATCCCTTACCGACGCCGAGTGACTGGCAAGGGCGTTATGACGCTATTGTATCCATGGAAGCATTCGAATTCTTGGCACCTGCAGATCGGGTATATTTCTTGCGGCATGCGGGCAGGCTACTGGCTCCTGGCGGAAAGCTGGGGATACAAACCTTGGTGGCGACTGATGGTATGACCGCATCTGCACGCAATGCCTTATTGGCCTTGCGGGCCTATATTTGGCCAGGTTTGAGTTATTTCGATATCAATGGTCATCACAAACTCTTCGATCAAAAGTCTGGTTTGCGCATCATTAAGCAAAGCCATTTTGGCTCACACTACCGGAAGTCATTACAGCTGCAGCGCAGCTTTTTTGAAGGGCATGTGCGTGAAGCGGCGGCAAGTGGATTCGATGCCGTATACCGGCGGTTGTGGATATTCCAGCTAGCTCTGCGTGAAACATTGCTGGACTTGGGCATGCTTGACGCTGTGCAGTTAACCGCAACCCACCGGCATCGCCGTGGTCGACGCTAAATATTTGGCGCATCGGCCACTGGTTGCGGTTGGCATTAGTGTAGCGGTAATTCACTCCACGGTGATTGCTTTGACGCTAATGCTCCAGCGGTGGAAGCCATCATGCGTTGTTGTAGACCGTCCACCTGGCCACTTTCACATAAACGGCCAACTAAGAAACCATCGCCATAATCACGCCAGTTGGTGTGATGCGCCTTCGCTAGTTTTGCACCTTCTGCGGCGAATGCATTGGCTTCGTCCTCTGTGAACAATTCGGTGGCATAGCCCATAGCTGCTAGACGTACCCCCTGTGCAATTCGCCAGCCTGCTAGCGAGGTGGGTAGATTTTTCGGCAGGAAAAGGTCGATGTCTTCGAGTGATAATAAGACGGCCAACTGTCCAGCGGCTGCGCTAATCTCCTTGTCGGCGCTCTGCGGGTCTGCGGCGTGGGCATATTCGTCTCGCAGGGCAGTGGTAATTTTTTCTAATCCATGTGCCTGTCGTTTGTCGAGTTCCCAGCCTCGGATTTCTTGCAACACAGTACGCACTGCCCGGTAAGCCTCATGATCTGGATCATTGAGATATTTGCCAATAGCAGCGCGCAAGCTCGGGGCATCCGAGACTTGGTGCTGGTTTTCTAAGTGCTTCCAAATCTCCTGTACGCGTTGCTCACCGTAGCTAGCCGGGGCATCCAGGGGAATCTTGCTGCCAAGCAAATACGGTGCTTGTAGCGACCAGCCCAGGCGCAAATCGTCGGCAAGCTTACCCATAACTGCGACAGGAAGCTGTTGCGCATTAGCTTGCATTGACGAGAAGATCTCTTCATAGCTGTTGGATTTAATCGGTGGGAAAGACTCAGTGTGCAAGGGGAGTTCCACCCATGGCGAACCCGGGTCGGTAAGCATCGCAGCTGCATTATGGAAAATGAAGCGGAAGTGCTCACCAATTTTGCTGGCCATCATGGCTTCGCCATAAACGAGGGCAGCGACGTATTCTTCCCAGGTGTCGTAAGCGCGCGCGATACCGAGTACGCATTTCACGATGATTGGCCGAACCTCATCGGGTTTAATTAAGCCGGCACCTGCGCCCAAGTTGAGCTGGCGCACCGCAGCAGCGAAATAGAACCCGGCTAAGGTGCGAGGTAGTTGCTGCGGAATTAAGAGTTCGGCCTCGGGGTTAAGCAGGGGTTTTAATAGACGCTGCGCCTCGGTTTCCAAAGTGGCGAAGGGAACTTCGGGAAGTGCACCGGATAATTCGTTAACGAGCACACTGCTTTGCCCGGAACGCTGGCTTAAAGGCAAATCGCGGATCTGTTGCAAAGTGCTTCGAGCCACTTCATAAGCACGGTCGTGGGTGCGCTGAGAGGCTTGTTGCGCTGATTTCAGCAGATCTTCACGGCTATTAATGTTCCAGGCCTTCGATAAAAATTGTGCGAGCTGCGGGTTTGCGGTCGCCTTGATGATGTTGCCTTCTTCGTCACGCTCAATTTTCGGCATGGCTGGCAAAGGTCCATCCGGAGCGATGTTGGGACGCAAGAAATATGGAGCGACGACTGACCAGCCGCGGCGTAGCATTTCATCCTGTAAACCAGATTTCTTGAGTTCGAAATCAAAGCCACGAGCTTGGGCTTTAGAGAGGTAATCCTCGTAACTGGAGGCATCGGACAGGGCAAGTGCGTCAATCTTTCGTTCAGCCATGTTTGTCATCATACCCGTGGTAGCTGAACCACCAATGATGCCGAAGACTGCCGAAAATAGTCGGGAGTGAAGGAGAGTATCGATCGCTAAAGTGACATAATGTCAATTATCGGACAATTGTAGAAGCGGGCTTTACCCGCAGGTTGCGAGCCGAACTATTGCGGACCGCAACCAAATCGTCCGCTGTCTAGTGGGACGTTTATTTATTTGCCCGTTTTTGCGAAACTCAATCGAATATCCACCGTGCCTGTTTCCGCAATCTTCGCAGCGATCAAATCTGGTGAATGCACGCCAAAGTCTTCGCGGTTGATCTCTACCGTGCCAGAAACGACGAGCAGCTCGCCATCGCGCAGAGCTTGGAATCGTGCCTCAACAGGTTCGGAGTGATCTTTGATTGTTAGTTTGCCGGCGACATCGATCTCTCCCGCAGTGCCATCTTCTGGTAGCTGTGAGACGTCTACTGGTTCAGTAAGAATAAATGTGGATATCGGAAACTTGCTGGTCTCAAAGAGCTTGTCTTTCATGTTGACATCGCGGACATCACGATCCGTGGTCAGCTGATTCATGTCTACCTCAACGGTTGCAGAAGTTAATGTGTCATCACTAATTTGTGCCGCTCCCGTGACATAACCTGTAGAGCCGGAAGTTACGCGTTCGTCACCAGGCAAAATCTCCGAAAAAGTAAAGCCTACCGAGGTGATATTTGGATTCTTTCCTTCGACGATTTCCCAAGCGCCATCCACTGGAACCGAGGCTGCTGCCGCGCCTGAATCATTCAAGGCTTCAGTCTTGACGCCTGGCCCAGTGATGAGCCGGTATAACAAAGGAACGATGCTAAGCAGTGCCAAAAGAACAATGAGTACGACGAAAACCGCGATGACAGATTTACGGCGTTTCATGGGGGATTTTTTCATCATTACCTCAACTTCTCTATGGAGCGCGCCAAATCAATTAATTCCGTGCACAACTGCCCCAGCTCCTCCGCTGAAGCTTCTTCGGCTGCTGCCCATGCAATGTCCTCGGCTGCGCAGCGCAACTGGAATAATGAATCATGCAGCATATCGGCTTTAGCTTTGCTCAATATTACGGCATCGGGAGAAATTTCCGTTCCTGATAAATTTTGGCGTTGCTCATAAGCTCGTTGCTTGCACGACGTACTGCAGTACTTGCGTGGGCGCCCACGTCCTTGGGTTGCGACTGCTGTACCACACCATTGGCACGGTTTGGGGCGGTTTTGTTGGTAGGCAGACACTCTAGTGACTTTAGTCTATTGACGAAAAGTCGTGAAATGTTCCGTGAAATGTTCTTAGCGTGGGTCTAAGAACGCGAGGAAGCAGATGGCGAAGCCCAAATCGAGAATCCTTATAGGATGATCGGGAACAAAACAGTGGGTTCGTGCGTTATAGTGGTAGATCGTTATCCCCGATGAATTTTTGGTGCTTAATTAGCGCCATGAATGTTATCGATGCCCCCGGAATAATATAAGGATGTGTCCCACTTATGGCAGATCGCGTATTGCGCGGCAGCCGCATGGGTGCTGTCAGCTACGAAACTGACCGCGACCATGACCTGGCACCACGCCAAATGGTGAAATACCGCACCGAAGACGGTGAAGTTTACGAGGTACCTTTTGCCGATGATGCGGAGATTCCAGAAGAGTGGCTGTGCAAAAACGGTAAATGGGGAACGCTAGTAGAAGGCGAAGGCGTTGAATCGAAGCCGGTGAAGCCGCCTCGTACCCACTGGGATATGCTGTGCGAACGCCGTAGCATCGAAGAGCTTGATAAGTTGCTTGAAGAGCGTATCGAAAATTTGCGTAAGCGCCGTCGTACCGCTGCGAAACTGCTCAAAGAGCAAAAAGAACAGCAAGAAGCCGAAGGAAAATAAATTTCTTGGCTAAGGCTTAACTGTTTAAAGTTTTTCTTAAGGTGCCAGTCTCCCACTAAAGAATGTGGGGCTGGCACCTTTCGTTTATAGCGTGGTAGTCCGCTAGCTAGTCTAGCTAGCGGAGCTATTTCTTTATTTGCTTGGCCAGATCGCGTAAAACTGTAGAAAAACTACTTGCTGTGGAGGAAACCCGCTCCGGTAGTTCTGCCAGAGCAGAGTCCCGTAGGCTGTGCGACCCAAAAGAGACCAGTGTCGAGCTCATCTCTTTCACTTGTTTGCTGCGGTGCGCAAGACCCCATTTCGTGACCTCGGCTAGGGAATCCGTGACAAACGAGCCATCCAACTTGGATTCGCCATATTCACGCTCAGTAAAAGTAATAGGAACTTCAGCAATCACGAAGCCAGCTTGGATAGCACGACGAGCGAGATCCACTTGGAAAATATAACCGGCATTCGAGAGCTCTTCTAGGTCTATAGCCTCGAGCACTTCGCGGCGATATGCGCGGTAGCCAGCTGTCATGTCAGATAAGCCGGCGCCGAGCGCCAGAGAAATGTACGCATTGCCACCGCGAGAAAGCCATTCCCGATTTTTCGGCCAATTAACTACTTTCCCGCCTGGAACATAGCGAGAACCGATGACTGCGTCTTCCCCATTATCGATTGCATCCAGAAGTAGATGAAGTTGCTCTGGAGCGTGCGAGCCGTCTGCATCCATTTCACACAGAACCTGGTAATCACGCTCTAAGCCCCAGATAAATCCCGCCACATAGGCACCGCATAAGCCGCCTTTGCCTGCGCGGTGCAGCACATGCACTTGTTCATCAGTGCTGGCGAGTTTGTCTGCAAGCTCGCCCGTTCCATCCGGCGAATTATCGTCGACTACAAGCACGTTGACGCTAGACTGTGCCTTGCGTAATCGACCGACAATCCGAGGTAAATTTTCTTTTTCGTTATAGGTCGGAATGATTACGAGAGTCTTCGCAGACGGTGCGGCGGACTCAGCCATGGCGGGTTTACTCCTTCACGCGACGACGTATCACAGCAAGAATACCCAATACTACTCCCATGAGAACCATCGCCAGTTCAAGCATCTGCCCCACGCGCACTGCTGGCGTTATCCCTGAGCGTAACGGTAAAGTAGCGACGAGATGATTCGCTTCGAAAATCTCCGTGTCAGCCAGCACGTTTCCCGCTGGATCTACTAATGCGGAAACTCCGCTAGTGGCGGGTACAACCATCGCCCGGTCGGTTTCAATTGCTCGCATTCGCGACATCGCCAATTGCTGATAAGTCATATCCGTAAAACCGAAAGTCGCGTTGTTTGTCGGAGACGTCAGAATACTTGCACCGTTATTTATGGACCGACGAAAAGCTTCGTCAAAAGCTACTTCGTAGCAGGTGGCCACACCTACCGCTACATCGCCGTGGTCCGTCGTGATATCAGCGCCGCCAGTAGGGATTTGCAACACACCATTGCCATCACCAGGGGCGAAGTTGCCGGCCATCTCGGCGTATTCCGATAGTTTTTCGAAGAAACCACGCATGGGCAATGTCTCACCGAAAGGCTGCAGATAAACCTTATCGTGGAACTCCCCTGGCTTCATGCCTTGTACTTGATGCGTGCGCGTTGGTTCTGAAGAATCTGCTCGAGTCTCTTCCGGTGATTGATCGTATTCCGGTAGAAAGGTCTGCATCGTGTTATATGGGCGCCCTTCGCGATGAGTAATAGTGCCGACGACCACAGGTGTGCCAACAGCTGAAACAGCGCTAGCAATCGCCTCGTAAGCTTCCCGGTCACTAAAAGGATTGACATCGGAAGAATTCTCTGGCCAGATCACGAGATCAAGTTGGTCGGCCTGCTCTGCAAGCTTCTTGGTTTCCCGCACGTGGTTATGCAAAACTGCGCTTCGCTGCGCCGCGAAATCAAGGCCTAACCGAGGAACGTTTCCCTGCACAGCTGCAACTTTGATCTCAGCAAAAGTATTTTCAGGTCGGTGCAAATTAAAGGTGGCAATCGCACCACTAAATAAAGGCACAATGACCATAGCGACGCTCACGGTGCGCAACCAGGTAGTTCGACTAGGTGATGTACGTAATCGCGCTGAGAAAGTGAGCTGGGTTGCTCCCACACCGATGAACAACGTTGCGACGGTTACTAACGCCGGACCACCCCACTGCGCCAGCCCGGCTAGTGGGCCGGCGACCTGCCCCCAGGCAAGACGTACCCAGGCAAACCCACCAAACGGAAATGAGCTGCGAGCAAATTCAATAGCCAAATACCAAAAAGGGAATGCCAGAAAACCCCAGGTTGAACGTGCAAGAGCGACACCGCCAAGACCAGTAAGAATTGCGTATAGCGAACACACCACGGCTAATGCGATATACGGTGGGCTGCCGACAAATTCTCCGATCCACGGCAATAGCAGCAAATAACAGGCCATCGCGTGCACAAAACCGAACAATGCACCTTGCGCCATGCTCGGGCGTTGTGATCGATGGCTTGTCGCTTGGGGTATGCGGCTTGGATACCGGCCGGGGTTTTCCCGACTAGCACTTCCCGGCCAGGGCATAAGCACAAAATAAAACAGGCTAGCAGCGATTATGCCGGCGGTCCACCAACCAAGTGGTTCATAGGACGTATAAGCCACGGCACCGGATAGCGCGGCCAACAATATGCGGAAAACGAATGCGAGCATCGTGAGTTTCGGGCCTAGTCAACAGTGTTAACAGTGATGGACGTTAAGGTTTATTTCGGCTTATTATCGCCGGAGGCACTAGATTCTTCCCCACCGTCCCGGCGGTCAGAAAAATCCTCTGGGTTCATCGACTCTGACCATTTGCGAAGCTCATCTTCATCAAGCACATCATCGTTGCTAGTCGACGAGACACCGGAGGAAGCTGCTGATTGTTGATTGCTAGCAGCAGCTCCCCTAGGAAAACCGAAGCTACCGTAGCTAGAGTGTTTCCGAGCAGTGGGCGAAGCTTGGAAAAAACGCACTCCGAGTTTTTCCACTCTGCGATACATCCGGCCTAGCAAAAAGCCGCGGATAATTGGTCGGGTCAGTGGAAAAACCAGTAATAAACCTAGGATTGCAGTAGCAAACCCCGGAATGCTGAGCAATAACGCACCAGCTAAGGTCAGGCCAATATCTCCGGCAGATTTTCGGTTCTGACCATGCGCACTCATGTTCTGCGCATCGTCGGTAACAGCATCACGTTGAGCGTGCAGACGCTGCACTAATGATGCTTGCGTGGCTGCGATACGGCGAATTTCGATCCGGGTGATGATAACTCCAAGCACCACGGTGCCGAACAACGCGATCAACGCCCACCCAAAGCCAATTAGGCTCGCTACTGCCCAAAAAGCAAAGATTTCGGCAAGCATGTAGAAAAAGAACATCACGAATGGCATGTTCACTACCCTACCTGCAAGTTCTTAACTTCCAATAGCCACCACGCCGCGGTTAATCGAGGCAATGGCTTGGCCCGCTGTCCGCTTTATCTCGGAACTATAACCTGTCTTCGCTACCTGCTGAAGCAGGTCGATGACCTGCCGGCACCATCGTACAAAGTCACCCGGGGTTAGCTCTGCGCCGGATTCAGCAGCCGCAGCCAAACAGTATCCCAATGGTGCTCCTGCACACCATTGGTGGATGGCGATGCTAAAGCCTGGTTCTGGTTCGCGAGTGTGCGGGAGCCCATGCCGAGATTCGTCGCTAATGAGTTCTTCCCACAACCGCATGGTGTTCTCCATGGCGTTGGTCATGGCATCGGTGACGCCGTCGAAAAGCTGGCCGCCGGTGGCTCTCCGGTTCTCGAACGTACACAGAGAAACCACGCCAGCTAATTCTGCTGGATCTAATTCTTGCCAAATGCCCCGTTTAAGGCATTGCGCAATCAGCAAATCGGAAGCATTGTGCACCTGGGCCAGTTTTTCGCCTTCAATACTCACCACCGGCTCGCCGTCGACGATATCGACGTAGTCGAGTTCGGTCAGCAAATCGACAATGCGCCGAAGCATATCGCCCAAAGTTTCTGTGGCTTTGTCTACGGTGGCTCGTAGTTTGTCGAGCTCACCTTTTCTGCGCAAGCATTTTTGTGCCAACTGCGTGAGTTGCTCGCGTTCCATCGCCGGCCACGCATGCGCTGGGTGTTTCTTCATCTGGGTGCGTAGATCCTTGATGCGCTCAGTGTCGCGGATCCGGGCGCGTAGCTTCATTTTCTTTGGCCGCGGGTAATCCTCCCTGGCGAACTTGTCGACGACGATGTGGTTGTGGCGTCGCGGATTTTTCAAAGCCTTGCCAGGTAGCTTCATCTTTCCTACTAGTGCGGGAGGATTGTCGAAGCCACTCACATCGATGCGAGCTGACCAGCCCTTTTCTGTGGTGATCCAGGGGCGCGGGTCTGCGGTTTGGTTAGCTGGGGTGTTGACCACCGCCAGAACGGGACGCTTTTTGCTCGGTAGTGCGATGACATCGCCGGGTTGCAGCTTTGCCAAAATAGCCCGGGTTTCGTCGCCTCGTTCGTCTTTGGCGCGTGATTTCAGCGATTTTTCTTCTATACTGAGTCGCTTGCGTAGCTCAACATATTCAGACAGCAACTGCGCCGGATCTTGGTCATTGGTTGACGGCGGCGCGAAGGCAGCGATTGCCTCATTAAGTTGCTCGCGTAGCTTTTCGACGCGATGCACAGCGCGCTCAATTTCGCGGGTTTCTTCCACTACGGAGCCATCGGCCTGATACTGCGCAAAAGACTTCTCCAGTAGCCGCAGAGAATCATCCATACCCAGATTATTGAGCAAATTGATTGCCATGTTGTAGCCAGGCTCAAACGTGGAAATCAATGGGTACGTACGTGTAGATGCCAGCCCTGCTACGCGTTGTGGATCCATTGCCGGGGCCCATTGCACGATGGCATTACCCAAGGTGTCGATGCCTCGCCGGCCAGCACGACCGGTCAGCTGAGTGTACTGTCCTGGGGTGAGATCGACGTGTGCTTCACCGTTAAACTTCACGAGTTTTTCAAGCACGACGCTGCGGGCGGGCATGTTAATGCCTAGCGCAAGGGTTTCTGTGGCAAAAACCGCGCGGACTAAGCCTCGGACGAATAGCTTCTCGACGATATGCCGGAATGCTGGCAGCATGCCGGCGTGATGAGCTGCAAAACCTCGGATTAATGCTTTGCGCCACTGTGAGAAACGGAGAACTTCCAGATCTTCGTGTGGAATACCCTCGACGCCTGCATCGATGACCTCGGCGATTATACGCTGCTCGTCTTCGTCAGTCAGAACCATCTTGGACCGCAAACACTGGTGCAAAGCACCATCACAGCCGGCTCGAGAGAAGATGAAAATGATCGCGGGTAGCATATTTTGACCCTGCAGGATCCGGAGTACTTCTGGTCGGCCCAACGGGCGGTAACGGTCTTGTGGGCGGACGTTTCCGCTGCGAGAATTTCCCGTGCCTGCCGTAGAACGAGAACGAAAGCCCTGTCCTGGGCGGAAATCATCACGACCGTCGGCCGCATCGCCTGCTTCTAGGCGAGCAACGCGTCGCTGTAGCTCAGGGTTTACTCCGGCTGGTTCACTCGTCGTCGGCCCCTCAATAGCTGGTGTTCCCGGGGCGAATAGTGGATAGACTTTTTGTCCGATTAGCATCCACTGCTCGAGGGGCACTGGGCGGTGTTCAGAAACGATGACTTCGGTATCGCCCCGTACGGTAGAAAGCCAGCGACCGAATTCTTCCGAATTCGATACTGTGGCTGATAATCCGATGATCGAGATATGCTCCTCAAGGTTGAGGATCACCTCTTCCCAGACAGCACCACGGGCTTGATCTGCGAGAAAATGGATTTCGTCCATCACCACATGCGTGAGTCGATCAAGCGCTGGTGATTTCGCATAGATCATGTTGCGCAGGACTTCGGTAGTCATTACGACGATGTCAGCATCCGGTTGGAAAGAGACATCGCCGGTAAGTAAACCGACCGCATCTTCACCGTGAATCGCTACTAGATCGTGAAATTTCTGGTTGCTTAAGGCTTTAATCGGCGTTGTGTAAAAGCATTTTGTGCCGCGCGACAACGCCAACGAGACGGCAAATTCTCCGACGATAGTTTTGCCAGCACCAGTGGGTGCGCATACCAAGACACCGCGCCCGTTTTCGACTGCCCTGCACCCCTGGACTTGAAATGGATCGAGCTCATAAGTGAGTTGGCTGCGGAAGGTTTCAAAATGGGTGCTTGTCATAATTACCTAGGCTACAAAATATCGTCGAAACTAGAACCGTGGCCCCGGGAGTATTGCAGATTGCCCCGTGATTGACTGCTGGAATCAACCACTGCTTCCGGGGTGGCAACAGAACCTGCTGCAGGGGTGCGTTCTGGCTGATAATCCAGCGGGGAAGCTTCTTCGTCGTCCAGCTGCGACCAATCTGGCTCGTTTTTTGCCCGCCGTTTGTCATTGATTCGGCAGAACTGGAAGGAAATCTCAACTAGTAAAATAATCGCGACCGCTAGAATCGTCAGCGAATATGGATCCTGCGCAGGGGTGATGAGCGCAGAAAAAATGAAGATCAGCACGATGGTATGGCGGCGTTTCGTCCGCACTGCTTCATAGCGCAAAATGCCGACAATGTTCAGCATGACGATGACCAGCGGGATTTCGAAGCTAACCCCAAAAATCACCATGATTGCGACTACAAAACTAAAATATTCTTGACCGGTCAGTGCCGCTGTCTGGAAGTCTGATCCAATGGTAAGAAGATAATTCAGGCCAAGGGACAAAGAAAAATAAGCCAACACGGTACCAGCCAAAAACAGAATAACCGCGATGGTCACGAAGCTGAAAGTCCAGCGCCGTTCATTACGCAGCAACCCTGGAGTAATGAATTTCCAAATCTGGTAGAGCCACACCGGAGCAGCCAAAACAGTGCCTGCGAGCGCACCAATTTTCAGACGCAACATGAACATTTCCATCGCGCTTGTTGCCAAAAGACGACACTCGCCAGAAGCAGTAAAATCTGCGCGTAGCTCCGGGTCAACACCACAATATGGGCCGCGTAAAATCTCGCCGAGTGCTGGTATCGGCCCCGGCGCGTTTTGGTACCAGATAAAGCCGATGATGGCTCCGACGATTACCGCGAGTGTGGAAATAATCACTCTCCGGCGTAACTCTTTGAGATGCTCCACGAGCGACATGTCCCCCGTCGGAGACTTTTTCTTGCGTTTCGCGCGTACTCGGGATAGCAAGCTAGCTCTGCCGTGCAGCAATCCGCTGCGTTTGGCGCGCGAGGCACGCTGAGATCGCCCCGGCAGGCTAGTGCCTGCCGGCGGCTGCGTGTTTGGGCGAGCCGGTTGTGGCTGAGATTGCGGAGACGTCATGACCTCACCAGTAAGAGACCCGTATGTGAGTCGAATGATTTGAACAGCGCTGTGTTGGCGCTGATAAAGTTAGTGCCGTTCTAGTTCTGCGACCGTGGTTGGTTTTCAGGCTTGTTCCAAAAGTCTTCAGCGTTTGTATTCGGTTGCTGCTGGGACTGATTCTGGTAGTTTTGCTGCGGCTGTTGTTGCTGGAAATTCTGCTGGTTAATGGCCTGCTGCTGGTGTTGCTGCGCGTTATGCGTGTTCTGGTACTGAGCGTCGTCATTACTCATCTCGCGCATTTCTGATTTCAGAATGCGTGTAGAGCGGCCAACCGAGCGCGCCAGGTCAGGCAATTTTTTTGCGCCAAAAAGCAGCAGGATAATGACCAGGATCAACAAAATTTGTGTGGGGCTGATAGTCATGAATCGCGCCTTTCTCAACGTCTCGACTATCGCTTGAACGTCGTGCGATAGTCAGGCGAGTATTTAAGATTTATTCGTATCAACCATACTATAACGCTGTATTCCAACCTGGGCGCGTTCGTGGACTGCGTCGACAAGATCTTTCGGGCCTAGCACTCGAACTCGGTCGGCGTGGCTGAGTGCGAAACGCGTAAACCACGAGGTGCTGCCAATAGGCATGGTGGCTTTCACCCAAGCTTTCTGGTCATCGGCAGCGGGGCACGGGGGCGTTTCGTCTTGTCTTTTCATATCGTATTCATCGAGCATCCACAGCGCGTCTGGAGAAACTGCAAGCGTGGCTGTAGTGCTGTCCCGAAACCCGAAGGGGTCTTCGCTAGAGAACTGCAGCTTTCGCGTGCGTGGACGGGCTGGTTCTGCCAAAATTTCCACGTTTCTCATTCGGTCCACGCGGAAATTGCGATGTTCACCGTACTGTTCTACAAATGCCGTCAGGTACGCAACATCGCCTCGGATAAAAATCCGAGCTGGGTCCACTGTTCTGGTACTCGTACTATTTGACGAGGCTGACCAATAATCAAACTGCACTCGTCTTTTCGTGTGTAGCGCTTGCGCGATGCGGTATTGTACATCTTCTGTTGCAGAAGAATGTTCTGCAATACCGTCGTAGATTGCACGGGAACGGTCATCCATAATTGATCGCAATTTTTCTGCTGCTGAAGCGACAGCTGACCGGTCCACCAACCCGGGCATTGTTTCGAGCACTTCAACGGTTAGCAGAAGGGCCCCCGCTTCGGTCGGTGTGAGACGCAAAGATGAATCCATCCCTTGGTCATCGTGAATCACCACGCCTTTGGTCAGTTCGTAGCTTAGGTCGATGAGATCCTGTGTTTGCGTGCTAATTCCACTGCAGTGCAGCCTTTCTAAGGCTCGTACCAGTTCGTCTGGGCTGAGCCCGAGATCTTTCGCCGCTTCGAAGATACTCCGCTCGGGATGTGCTTTGAAGTATGGCACCAAGTTGAGCGATTGGACCAGTGCCACAAGTTTTTCTGGTGAATCTGTATTCATCGGGCACCTGCTTTCTGCAGCAAACGGCTGACCTGCTCACGAATGTCTTTTGGTTGTTCTACGACAGCTTCTGCAGCATAAGCGGCACATGTGCGTATCAACCATTCACGGTCGGCTCCTTTGATAAACAACCGGATTTCGTCAGAGGCATCTACTTCCTGGGTTTCGTCTGCGGCTTCTTCTAGCGGCGGTGCTGCTTGTCGACGGCTGCGGATCGTAGCGTCGGCTACGTCGCGAACAGCCAGGGTCTTTTCGACGATTTCGCGCAGTGAGCCACTCGGTTCAGTGTGTGTAGCGACTTCACGTGAGCGCCGGATGTCGCTTATCCGCGTAGAACGAAAAGACCGCTCAGCTTGCCGGTCTACATCCCATCCCACGACGTATATCCGGTTGTGATGCGGGACAATTCCCCATAAGTCCATGGTGCGTCGTTGAATTTCTGCACCGGAATGGTGCTGGTAGTTAAAAGAAATGCGCAGCTTGTGTGCCACTCCAGTCAAGATCGCCCGTAAAACCTCTGGGTCCAAGCTTGTGATGTCGTTAATTGCGAGGTATCCGGCCCCCGGGGTGATCTCGCGGCGAGCGCCAGATGCTGCAAGCTTCGTCCACCCAGCGGCACTTAACGCACCTAACCCACTGTTTCGTCCGACTTCACTGGCGATTCCCAGGACGGTCGCTTCTTCTGGCGTAAACGACACTTCCGGCAGCCGATAGGACTCCGGGTTGAGCCGATAACTCGCCCCATTCTCCCCCGCGGAACTATCAATGTGTACGCCCGCTCGAGCAAGCGTTGCTACATCACGCTGTAATTGCATGCGGAAACTGTGCTTGTTTTCGTGATAACCCGCTACGTTGGCATGAATCCACTCCGCGCTACGGCTGGGATTACCACCCGATTGGGCAGCTCCTTGCAGCGCAAACGTGAGGTTAGTCAACCGTTCGACAGCAGCATCATAGCGTGGGCCGGTTTTCGGTCGCTGTGCAGGTGTTGCGGCTGCCGCCATTAAGCTCACTCCGTATCGTTGGTGCCCCGGTCCATCAGAGCAAGCAACTCATCAAGTTCAGGACTCTCGGTCGCGAAAGGGTCTCCAAAAGTATATTCCAGTTGCTTCGGTTCTGTGATCTTCATTCGGGACCAATCGACAGCGAATTGAGTATTGGTTTGCCGTGCCCGTACCAAAAACTGCCCGCGCTGGTGTGCTCGAGTGGTAGCTGGAGGAGTAGACATCGCAGCAGCGATGGCTTCGTCAGTAGTCCATCGCTTTACCCTGCCTTTAGCTTCGAGTACCGGGAAGATACCACGACCGGGACGAATATCATGCATAGCGAGGTCGATCTGCGCGAGCTTCGGATGTGACCACTCTGCATCGAGTCGGTCACGATAGTTTTCGAAAAGCTCTTTTTTGATTACCCAATCGATTTCCTGATTGACCTGGGAAAAATCTTGAGTCTCGATAGCGAGCAATGTCCGGCGCCACAAATCCACTACGCGATGCATTTCGGAAGTTGATGATCCGGAATGCAGTTCATTCACACGGTAGTTATCACGTACCTCTAACCAACGGGCAGCGTGTTCGCACAATGACTGCTGTACTTCAAGCGCAGTGACGGTGCCGCCGCTTTTAAGCCGTAGCTGTGTTTTGCCGCTCAAGTCACGCGAGATCTCGCGGATCTGTCCAATCGGGTCTTCTAACTCGAAATCAGGCAGCTCCCGCTCTGCCTCGATCATTTCCAATACCAACAACGCAGAGCCCACCTTCACAGCGAACGTCGGTTCAGACAAATTAGTATCTCCACCGATTACATGCAGTCGTCGGTACCGCTGGGAATCTGCGTGCGCTTCATCGCGTGAATTGATCATTGGACGTGCCCTTGTGGTTGCAGAAGACACGCCTTCCCAGACTTGATCTGCACGTTGTGAAAGCACAAACCGCGCAGGGTGATCGTCAGTTTCTCGCTCAATGAGGCCAGCCCCGCAGACCAACTGGCGCGTTACCAGTAAGGGCTCGAGTGCGCGACCGATCGCACGCAATACCATCGACCGTGAAATCAAGTAATTTTCGTGGCAACCATAGGAATTACCATGCGAATCCAGGTTATTTTTAAACAAGTAGATATGCTTGCCGACGCCCTCACGCTCCAGTACTAGTTCCGCGCGGCGCGCTAATGCATCGAGGATTCGATCCCCTGCTCGCTCATAATTCAACAGCTGGGTAATGCTGTCGCATTCTGCGGTGGCAATTTCCGGGTGAGCTCCCATATCGAGGTATACCCGTGAACCATTATCGCTGAAAATATTGGAGCTGCCGTGCTCCTCGACTACAGGAGCGAACAGGTAGCGAGCAACATCGGCAGCACCAAGGGTATGCGTCCCGTTTGCAGATGTCGCGGTAATGCCGTATTCAGTTTCTACGCCCATAATACGGCGCGTATAAACTTCAGTCACTGTCCACCCTTCTGCACGTAGGAACGGACGAATTCTTCTGCGTTCGATTCCAGCAGCCCGTCGATTTCATCGAGTAAGTCGTCAGTGCCTGCAGTAGAAATCTGTGCCTGTCCATTTGCAAATTCGTCGTCAGCGGTGCCATTGTCGGCTCCACCGTTCGTCTGGGAGACTTGCGAACTGGAATTGTACGGTGAATTAGTCGCCATGATTAACACTTACCTTGGTATCGTTCGTGGATTATTTTTAGGCTAGTTTTTGAGCTCGATATCGAGTAAGTCGAGTGAGTGAAGCCTTTATTTCTTCAGTTTACTGCGTTTATACTCTGGAGTTGTTTATGTCCTGGACTTTGCGTCAAGGAATTTACGAGCCGCTTCTGCTGCACTTGGTGAACTAGCGATGATGTCTTCCGCAGCTGCTTTATTCAACCCATCGACTTCGGTTAGGTCCACAAAGATCTCACCTCCTGGGCTATTTGGATCTGCAAAATGTAGCTCTTGCCAGTTCGCGGCCACTAGCTCATCAGCGAAGCGTTCAATCATGCGTCCACGAGTCCAAGCCCGCGACTCCGCAGGCGGCATAGCAATGGCCATGTTGATTTCTTCGTCTGTCACCAACGTCCGCATACGGCCCTTGCGTACCAAGGCGTGATACAGCGACTTCGAGGGATCAACATCGGTATATTGCAAATCGATTAACGCGATTTTGGGGTCACTAACCGCAACACCGCGGTCCAGAAAGCCCTTGATCAACGCATATTTTGCCGTCCAGTCTAAAAGGTGAGCCGTTGAGAGGGGGTCGTCGGCAAGCAAGTCCAAAACTTCCTCCCACAGTGCAAGTACCTTCTGCTCTCTCTCTGTGAGACTTACGACAGCTTCAGTGACGCGTCGAAGGTATTCTTTTTGAATCTCAATAGCCGTAGCCGAGGATCCATTGGCGAGAGTAATTTTATGCGTCAAGCTCAGGTCGTGGCTTACGGCCGAAATTTCAGAAACCGGATCTTTGGGGCGCAAATCGTCGAAGCGAACGCCAGCGTCAATCGCGTCCAAAACCAGTGCTGTGGTACCTAATTTCAGCAGTGTTGAGGTCTGGGACATGTTGGCATCGCCAGTGATTACGTGCAATCGACCGTGTGTTTCAGGGTTCGTGTGCGGCTCATCACGAGTATTGATCAATCCTCGGTTGAGCGTGGTTTCGAGCGAAATTTCCTGTTCGATATAATCCGCGCGTTGTGAAATTTGGAAACCTGGGGTTTCGCCATGCTGCCCCAGACCTACTCGACCGGCGCCGATCATGATGATTCGGGTCACGAAAAACGGGATGAGCCCGTCCGCAATATCAGCAAACTCGGTACTGCGAGGGTACAGATAGTTCTCGTGCGAACCATATGAGGCACCCTTTCCATCCACATTGTTTTTGTAGATTTTCAGAGGTGGGCACGCGCCGTGATTAGCCAGAGCAGAGGTACCACTTTGCGAAAAAGTCGCGACGTCGTTGATTGCTTGCAGCGCAATGCGGTCTCCGGCCTGGTCATAGACC
The DNA here is from genome assembly GCF_001665955.1 of Corynebacterium sp. EPI-003-04-2554_SCH2473622. Lineage (NCBI taxonomy): Bacteria > Bacillati > Actinomycetota > Actinomycetes > Mycobacteriales > Corynebacteriaceae > Corynebacterium > Corynebacterium sp. EPI-003-04-2554_SCH2473622. The sequence continues at coordinate 54,754 of NZ_LZMN01000043.1, forward strand.
ATTGCCTGCCACGCATCTGCACATTCAGGCGAAGAGTATTCGGGGTGTGCGTGATCCACGTAAAACCGTGCGCCATTATGGGTAACGGCATTGGCAACACCAAGAGTTTCCGGATCCACCATCGCCCCGGTTCGGTATCGTCGCCGATCACTGCCACGAGTATCTCGAGTTGGGTGCTCTGCCGCGAAATCCCACCGCGACCGGGTACCGATGTTCCGGAGTGCATAACTCACGACAGCATGGGTTGAAGTGACAATTGGGCTCAGTTTCGGCTGAGTTGGGGTGGCAATGCCGAATTCTGTTTCGGTGCCCATGAACCGTCGAAATTTCTGTGTGCTCTTCATCTTCGCTACTCCGATGAACTCGTTAATGCAGTTTGGTAATCCCAAACTGTAGTCTGCCCCAGCTAGGTAAAAATTCGGATTCGATATTGCTTCGACTACGCCAAGCTCCGTGCTGAGACTACAGATTGAGACAGTTTGACGATGCGGTTCCATTCTTCTGGGTTTGCAGTGTTTGGAAGGTCTTCACTCTCATCTTGCTCTGTACGCACCGCAGCTTGGATGTGTCGCAATGAGATTCCGTGCTCACCGGTAGAACCAGCGGCTATATAGTCTTTGATCGCGAGCTTTTTGGCCCGATCAACCACATTGGCAATCAGGGCGCCAGAGACGAAATCACCGTAATGCAGTACAGCGGTACTGCCGTCGCGAAGAGTTAGCTCGACGAATGGACGTGGTGCAAACAACGCATCTACCGCTCCGTCAATAAGTACTTCGAGTGGATCAGTATGTGGAACCCCCTCGTGGAGATAACGACTGATGATGTCTGGTGCTTCGTGCTTGGTGGGACGAGAGATTCGGATCTTGATGTCCAGTCGCCCAGGACGCAGCAACGCGGGGTCAATGAGTTCTTCCCGGTTGGTCGCGCCGACCACTATGACGTTATCCAGGCCTTCTACGCCATCAATTTCGGTAAGTAGCTGTGGCACTGCAGTGGTTTCGATGTCTGAGGAGACTCCGGTACCTCGTGTGCGGAAAATGGATTCCATCTCATCAAAAAATACAATGACGGGCGCACCCTCAGAAGCAAGCTCTCGGGCGCGCTCAAAAATCAGGCGGATCACGCGTTCTGTTTCGCCCACGTATTTATTCAGTAGCTCCGGGCCCTTTACATTCAAAAAATAGGAAGCTGAGCCGTTCCCCACGCGAGATGCCAGTGAATGAGCTACGGCTTTGGCGATCAGGGTTTTCCCACAACCTGGTGGCCCATAGAGCAATACCCCCTTTGGTGGATGTAATTGGTAATCGTGGTAGAGCTCGGGGTGGTCGAACGGCATCTCGACAGCATCGCGAACTTGTTCAATCTGCGCATCTAAGCCACCGATGTCGTCGTAAGTGACGTCCGGGATTTCTTCGAGTGCAAGCTGGGTAACTTCCGCTTGGGAAATCCGCTCGAATGCGAAGCCGGATTTCACGTCGGCCAGCACGCTATCACCCGCGCGAACATGTCCCACCAGCGGCGCTGCCAAATGCAGCACGTGGGTATCACCTTGGGGTGCGGAAGCAAGCACACGAACATCACCGTGTGCAGACTCTTCCACAAATTCAGTGACCCGCATTAATACGCCATCGGAAGCGAAGCCGCAATCTTCGACAATGACGCTGCCGTCGCCCATTCGCACTTGCGCACCAACTGGGATCTCATGGCTTATTAATGGCGAGACACTGACACGCAATCGCCGAGTTGAAGTGAACACGTCAGCTTCGCGGGGGTTACCTGGTGCGTAACGCAGAAACACGCCGTAGGTAGAGACTGGCTCTTGCAGAGCATTGATCTCAGAGGTTAACTGGGCGAGTTTGTCTCGTGAAGTCTTTAGCAGAGTGGCCAATTGCTCATTGCGCTTACGTAATTCGCGTACGTCGCGTCGGAGCTGTAGCTGTGGGTCCGGCGTAGTCTTAGTCATAAAAAACTCCGAACCTCCCTTCTGCGTGTTCAGGGTGTTTTTATCAGCAGCGTTTGTGCTGTCGAGATGGCAAAACGGCGGCCACTCTAGTGTGTGACCCCGCGGTTATTGTTTGAGTTAAGGCTAACAAACAAGGCTGGTGATAGCTACGTTAGGCCAGGCTAGTAAACCCGAACACTATACCGGTGTAGCACGAGTGTAAAAGCGCTGGATAAAGCACAGCCTTAACGACGGGCTTTACGCTTCGGGCGTGGCGGGACGACGCCGTCGGCAAGTCGGCGCGTCATGATCAAAAATGCCGTGTGTGCATTCATTCGGTGCTCCGGACGCGTTGCGAGCCCTTCTACCTTCCAATCACGCACCAATGATTCCCAGGCACGTGGCTCCGTAAAACACTTCTGCTCACGGATGCCCTCCATCACCTTCATTAGCTGGGGCACCGTGGCGACATAGGTAATAAACACTCCACCGGGAACCAGCATATTTTTCACAGTCTGGAGCATTTCCCAAGGCTCCAGCATGTCCAGAATTACTCGATCAACTGGGCCGTCGGTTGCTTCCGGTGTAAGCTCCCGGAAATCGCCGAGCCGCGGGCTCCACCACTCCGGCTGCTCACCAAAATATTCCTTGACGTTATCAATGGCATAGCCAATATGATCGTCGCGAAGTTCGTAGGAATAGACATGACCTTCGGGTCCTACCGCCCGAAGCAAAGCCATTGACAAAGCACCTGATCCCGCTCCGGCCTCTAAAACCTTGGCGCCACGGAAAATATCGCCCTCGATCAAGATTTGGGCCGCATCCTTCGGATAAATCACTTGTGCACCACGCGGCATAGAAAGCACGTGATCAACCATCAAGTGACGAAACATAAGAAAGGGGCTGCCCAAACTTGAATTAACGACGGAGCCTTCCTCCATACCAACGATGTCATCGTGTTCGACGATCCCATGGTGAGAGTGAAACTTGTTGCCCTCTTTGAGATACAGAGTGAAATGCCGACGCTTTGCATCGGTAAGCTGAACGCGGTCTCCGTACTGAAACGGGCCAGAATATGCCATTAAATAGCCTTTCTTATCGTAAAATCGCTGGTGTCTGACCAACACTAGACTGGGCGGATGCACGACCTGTCTCGTCACAGATGAACCCGTGGTCTTAGCAGTCTTAATTGATCAGGTAGGACTCTAGTGCTTGGGAGAGCCATAATTGGTCGTGGACACCAATCATTTCTCGGGCAGAATGCATCGATAGCATTGGTACTCCGACGTCAACAGTATCGATACCTAGCGCTGTAGCTGTTGCCGGGCCGATCGTAGACCCACAGGGTACCGAGTTCTTACTCACGTAATTCTGGATCGGAACCATCGCTGCGCGACAGGCGTTTTCCCACATAGCGATAGTCCGCGCATTCGAGGCATAGCGCTGTTTTGAATTGATCTTGGTGACAGGACCACCACCAATGATTGGTGGATTATGTGGATCGTGTTTTTCGGCATAATTCGGGTGGATCGAGTGAGCTGCATCCGCAGACACACATGATGAGCGTCGTAGCATTTGCAAGTAGCTTTCGCGGTCAGCTCCAAGTGCAGTTGCTGTGCGCTCAAGTGTCTCGGCCAAAATCGGCCCTTGTGCCCCCGTCGTGGAAGCAGATCCGACCTCTTCGTGGTCAAACGCAGCTAAAACTGCAATATCAGAACTAAAATCGCCCGATGCCACAGCACGTTCGAGCGCGACCATGCTGGCGAATACGCTGGATAGATTATCCATGCGCGAAGAAGCCAAGAGGTCCGCATTCACGCCAAACAAACTGGCTGGTTGTGCCGGTGCAGTAATAAGGCTCCAGGAAGCAATGTCAGATTCCGCAACTCCAAGCTGCCCCGCAATTATCGATGCGATTCCTACTTGCTGCGCTTGCGCTCTCACAGCGTCGGCGGTGGCGTCGGCAAGTCCCATGACTGGGTGCAGATGTTGTTGCTTATCAACGGAAAATTCCTTCGAACTGTCCAGATGAATAGCTAAGTGTGGAATCCGGAGAATCGGACCGGTATTGAGTAAACGCTCTGAACCATCGGAAAAGATCACCTGACCGGCTAAAGTAAGCTCACGATCAAACCATGAGGGAATGATCGGGCCACCGTAAATTTCCACCCCCAACTGCTGCCAGCCATGCTGCGTGCTGTCTGGCTGCGGCTTGAGGCTGAAGCCAGGTGAATCAGTGTGTGAGCCGATAATCCGGAAACCAGAATGTGGGCCAGCATCATCTGGCACAAACCACGCCAATACAGCACCATCACGGACAATCACATGCCCGCCGGGGCTGGCATCCCACGGTTGATCTTCTACCTGTTTTTGGAAACCACTGGCAAACAAACGATCAGCAACGGCATGTGCGGCATGGAAAGAACTCGGAGCGGCGTCCAAAAAATCCATGAACTGGTTAATTTCGTTCATCACAACTCACTTTCCCACTCAAATTCATCGATAACTCGGTTCTACCCAGCTTAGTGCTAACCCTGTAGAGGCGTTTAAGCTGGATAGCATTATGAGCACTTCGCGCAATACCTCAAACACCGACGCTCCCCGGCGCCCGAAACCGCTAGCCCTCTCCCCTTCGCGTGCCGGTGATTATCAACAATGTCCATTGCTCTACCGGTTTCGGGCCATAGATCGTTTGCCGGAACCGAAAACTCTCGCGCAAATCCGCGGGACACTGGTGCACGCAGTTCTCGAAGAAATGCACAAACTTCCAGCACGTGAACGCACATACCCTGCCGCGGTGAAAATGCTGAAACCAAACTGGGAAAAAATGCGTTCCGACGACGAGGAACTTATAGAGTTAGTCCCAGATAGCGACACCTACGATTTCTTGGTGCAGTGTCGTAGCCTTGTCAAGGGCTATTTCCAGATGGAAAATCCACAGGGTTTCGATGCCGAATCAGTGGAAATGTACGTTGATACGGTACTGCCCAACGGCGTTCCTGTGCGGGGCTTTATCGACCGCGTGGATAAAGCCCCCACCGGAGAGGTGCGGGTTGTCGACTATAAAACAGGCAAAAAACCTATCCCGCGTTTTTCCCATAACGCAAGATTCCAAATGCTATTTTACGCATTGGTGTACTGGCGCTTACAAGAAATCATTCCGCATCAGCTGAGGTTGATGTATATAAAAGTGATTGACGATATGGTGCTGGCTCCGTCCAAAGAAGAACTGGAATTTTTTGAACGAGATCTCGGCGAACTATGGGCAAAGATCGAACGTGACGGGCAAACCGGGCACTTCCCCACAAAAACCTCGAAATTATGTGGATGGTGCCCACACCAAAAATTATGCCCGGAGTTTGGGGGAACTCCTCCCCCGTACCCCGGGTGGCCTGGTTCGGCAGCAGATCCTGCATAGTGTTCTCAGCGCAATGGGCTGCTAGCAGAGCTAAGCTTACAAACACCGTACGGGCCGGGATCGACGATGCTGTCTCGGCCCGTCAGCGATTAAGACAACCCGCTGATAACACCGTCGTCAGTGATGTCGATTGCTTCTGCAGCAGGACGTTTTGGCAATCCTGGCATAGTCATGACGTCACCTGTGAGGGCAAGGATGAATCCTGCGCCAGTACGCGGAAGTAGCTTTCGCACATGCAGGGTGTGGCCTTTCGGTGCACCGAGCCGGGAAGGATCATCACTAAACGAATATTGTGTCTTTGAGATACATACTGGGAGCTGATCCCAGCCGCACTCGCGGAGATAATCCAGATCCTTCCGTGCGCTAACAGAATATTCCACATTACTTGCGCCATAGACCTTGGAAGCGATCGTTGCTATGGAATCTTCGACTCCCTTGGACGGGTCATATAGTGTCGTGGATTGCCCGTCAAGATGCGCTAGGACCTTGTCGGCCAAGTCTTTTGCACCTGCGCCGCCATTTGCGAATACAGTGGATTCTGCCAGCTCTACACCGAATTTTTGTGCCCAATCGTGCATGAAATCGATTTCTGCAGGTGAATCTGAACCAAAAATATTGAGTGCTACAACTGGTGTGACGCCAAACTGGCGAATGTTGTTGACGTGCTGTTCCAGGTTTGCGACCCCAGCCGATAATGCGTCAACATTGGATTCTTCCAGGTCTGTTTTAGCTACTCCGCCATTAAACTTTAAGGAGCGAATGGTTGCCACGACGACAGCGGCATCAACATTCAGGCCTGCGTGGCGGGCCTTAATGTCGAAGAATTTTTCCGCCCCCAGATCAGAACCAAAGCCGGCTTCTGTTAGCACGATGTCGGCTTGGTTCAGCGCTACTTTAGTCGCCAGTACACTGTTGCAACCGTGAGCAATGTTGCCGAACGGGCCCGTGTGCACAAGGGCCGGAACACCGCCTAAGGTTTGCACTAAGTTTGGTTGCAAAGCGTCTTTCAGCAACACTGTCAAAGCGCCATCAGCACCCAACTCGCGTGCTGTCACCGGCTGTTTGTCGTAGGTGTACCCGACGGTGATGTCACCGAGTCGCCTGCGCAAATCTGCGAGATCCGTAGACAAGCCAACGATCGCCATGATTTCTGATGCTGCGGTAATGGTGAAACCAGACTCCCGCGGGGACCCGTTTCCTGGACCTCCCAAGCCCGTGACTACTGAGCGCAATGAACGGTCATTCACGTCTTCGCAACGTTGCCAAGTCACGCGACGTGGGTCGATAGCCAAGTCATTACCCTGGTGAATATGATTGTCAATAAGCGCAGCGAGCGTATTGTTCGCTGAAGTGATGGCGTGGAAATCACCATTGAAATGTAAGTTGATTTCATCCATGGGGACGATTTGTGAATAGCCTCCCCCAGCAGCCCCACCTTTAATCCCCATGACTGGGCCCAGCGACGGTTCCCGAATTGCCACCATTGCGTTCTTGCCGGCGTGTGCCAATGCATCAGTCAATCCGATCAGCGTGGTGGATTTTCCTTCACCAGCTGGTGTCGGCGATACTCCAGTGACCAGCACTAGCTTGCCGTCTTTTCGGCTCCAGTCGAGCTTACTGGTATCGATCTTGGCTTTCTTCTCACCGTAAGGAATCAGAGCCTCAGCGGGAATTTGAGCTTTGCGTGCAATCTCTGCGATTGGCTCTAGCTGGTGATTGTTTGCGATTTCTACGTCAGTAGGAAAAGAACTCATGCCCACCACTTTAGCCCTTCTAGGCTTAAGTGATGGGCATAATATTCGCACTAATAGTCTGGTGCGATAGTTCATCCCTAGGATGAACAGCTAGCTTAACGGGCGCACACCTTAATTAGTCGTCCAGGTAAAGTTTACCGCGGAATTCTGGGTGCATGAGGTTTTCTTTGGACAGAATACGATCGACGGTTTCTTCATCCAGCAAGCCTTTTTCTAGCACTAGTTCGCGGACAGATTTACCGGTTTTAGCCGCTTCCTTACCGATGAGATCACCTTGGTGGTGGCCGATGAGTGGATTCAAATAGGTGACGATACCGATGGAATTTTCTACGTACTCCCGGCAGACATCCGCGTTTGCCGTGATCCCGTCGACGCACTTCTCACGCAAAGCATCCACAGCATTGCCCAAAATACGAACGGATTGGAACAAGGCCTCACCCATCGCAGGTTCCATGACGTTAAGCTGCAGCTGTCCGGCTTCTGAGGCCATGGACACGGTCAAGTCGTTGCCGAAAACCTTGAATACTGTCTGGTTGACAACTTCGGGAATAACCGGATTGACCTTGGCCGGCATGATCGACGAACCAGCTTGTCGTTCCGGCAAATTGATCTCGTTTAGCCCGGTACGAGGACCGGAAGACAACAAACGTAAGTCATTGCTGATCTTGCCCAGCTTGGAGGCCGCGCGTTTAACCGCCGAGTGTGCCAGTACGTAGGCGCCGGTATCAGAGGTAGCTTCGATGAGGTCACGCGCGGTCTTTAACTCTAGGCCCGAGACTTCCGATAGCGCTGCGGTAACCTGGTGCCGGTAGCCAGCAGGAGTGTTGACTCCCGTACCGATCGCTGTTGCGCCAAGGTTGATTTCCAACAGGCGTTCCTGCGCTTCGCGCAGCACCGAAAGCTCTTCGGCCAGGTTAGCCCCGAATGCACGGAATTCGTCGCCAAGAGTCATCGGCACAGCATCCTGCAGCTGTGTACGGCCCATCTTCAGAATGTCGGCGAATTCGTGTGCTTTCTTGGTGAAGGACTGTTCCAACTTGCCGATTTGTTCGATCAAGCGGTCCAGGACGGCATACAGCCCAAGACGGAAGCCGGTTGGGTATGCGTCGTTGGTCGATTGAGACATGTTCACGTCATCATTGGGGTTGAGGACGTGGTAGGCGCCTTTTTCCTCGCCCAGGTATTCCAATGCCAGGTTTGTCACGACCTCATTGGTGTTCATGTTCAGCGAAGTACCCGCTCCACCCTGGAACACGTCCAGTGGGAACTGATCCATGCAGCGACCTTTTTCCAAAATCTGGTCGCAGGCCCAGATAATAGCTTCAGCTTTCTTCTTGGGCAGCGTGTGCAAACGGCGATTGGCCATGGCTGCTGCTTTTTTCACCATCACCATGCCACGAATAAACTCAGGCACGTTGTTGATGGTCACCCAGGAAATTTGGAAATTGTCGATGGCGCGCATGGTGTGGACACCGTAGTAGACGTCATTTGGAACTTCCATCTCGCCGAGCAGGTCGCGTTCAGTGCGAGTCTTCTTGGTTGACTTGCTAGCTGTAGTCTTCTTCGAATCCTCGTTCTTTTTCGCGTCGATATTTTGCGTCTGATCCGCAGAATTCTCGTCGGTCTTTTTAGCCATCTACAAGTCACTCCTTCGCGCCTAACGGCACCGTGAGGTCGTTAATCGTTTCCATTTTCCAGAATACCTGGATTACTACATACGGGCTATGCGAAGATCAGAAGCCAAAATGGCCTCTGCGCCAACAGCGGAGAGTTTATCCATGAGATTGTTGGCTTCTTTTCTAGGGACGAGTGCACGTACTGCTACCCAATTATCGCGGGCCAATGGCGACACCGTTGGTCCGGTTAGACCCGGAGTGAACTTGGCGGCTGCATCTAGGTTTTCCCGGCAAATGTTGTAGTCGATCATCACGTAGTTTTGTGCGTGTAAAATTCCCTGAATGCGAGAGAGCAAGATTTGCTGCTCATCACTGACCCTGGTCCCGCGACGGGAAATCACTACTGCTTCAGATTCAATGATCGGCTCACCGAAAGCTTGCAGCCCCTGTTGGCGCAAGGTATTGCCAGTCGATACAACATCGGCGATAGCATCAGCTACGCCGAGCTTAATGGAGATTTCTACTGCTCCGTCGAGGCGGATAACTTCTGCGGAAATGTCACGTTTCGCGAGATAGTCGCGAACCAAGTTTGGGTACGAAGTCGCAATTCGTTTACCCGCTAGTTGCTCCACCTCCCAATGCTCGTCAGCCGGAGCTGCGAAAAAGAAGCGTGAGTCGCCGAACCCCAGTGGCAATACTTCGTCTACGGCTGCTCGAGAATCTACTGCCAGATCACGGCCAGTGATACCGAGATCGAGTTGGCCATTTGCCACATAAATGGGGATGTCTTTCGGCCGGAGAAAGAAAAACTCAATGTCATGCTCAGTATCAGCAACCGCCAGTGCTTTGCTATAACCGCGAGTTTTATACCCTGCTTCTTTGAGAATGGACTGCGCGGTTTCAGAGAGTGAGCCCTTGTTAGGGATGGCAATTTTAATCATAAAAATACCTGGCTTAGCGGTTGTCTAGAGATAACGGTAAATGTCATTTGGATTAAGGCCACGGGCCACCATCATGACCTGGGTCCAATACAACAACTGCGAAATTTCTTCAGAGAGTTCCTCATCCGATTGGTATTCCGCAGCGATCCAAACTTCCCCGGCCTCTTCAATGATTTTTTTGCCGATGTGATGTACACCCGAATCTAAGGCTTGCACAGTTCCCGAGTTTTCGGGGCGCTGCTGTACTTTCTGGGTTAATTCTGCATGCAACTCGTCAAAATTCTTCACGACCGCCATTCTAGGGCATAACCCTGGTCACTGGAGAGAAATTCCAAACAGTGAATCTAGTGCGCATACGACGAGTGCAGCGGCCTCCGGATCATCCTCGCCGCGTGGGTGTTTCGCCCAGGTATCAACAGCCTGCAAAGCTCCTGGTGAATCTAAGTCATCGGCGATGCATTCACGGATGCTGCGCACCAATTCTTCCGCCTTCCCCAGGCTGCCAGACTGTTGCAGAGCCGCTCGCCAAAGGGCAAGCCGTTGTTCACTTTCAACCAAAAGCTCCTCGGACCAATCACGGTCGCTTCGGTAATGTTGGGAATAAACGCCTAAGCGGATTGCCGACGGTTCGTGTCCATTGGCGGTCAGTTTGTGGATGAAGACTAGGTTACCTAGGGATTTCGACATCTTGGTGCCATCTAGACCGATCATTCCCGCATGAACATAATGCCCAGCCATGCGATCAACCTCATAAGCTGCTTCGATGTGGGCTGCAGAAAATTCATGGTGCGGGAAAACTAAATCCGATCCGCCACCCTGGATATCAAAGCGTGCGCCTAGACGATTAGCAGCGATAGCTGCACATTCGATATGCCACCCCGGTCGCCCACGGCCAAACGGTGCCTCCCATGCCGGCTCGCCTTTCCGCTCTGCTTTCCAAATCAGAGCGTCCAGCTCATCATGTTTTCCTGGGCGTTCAGGATCACCGCCACGTTCTGCGAAGACTTCTAGCATTTCTTCGCGTGTGAAGTTTGATTCATAGCCAAACTGTTTGGTTGCGGTAATCGGGGCGTAGATGTCGGGATATTCACCATCTAGGATATAAGCTTTGCCCTGGTCTAATAAACTCCCCACAATATCTATGATTTCATCGACGGTTTCTGATACCGACATGAAATGCTGCGGTGGGATAACTCCTAGTTGCTCCATATCAGAGCGGAATAAATCGGTTTGCTCTGTGCCCAGTTCGCGCCAGTCCTGGTTGTCGCGTTCGGCACGCTCAAATAGAGGATCATCGACATCCGTGACGTTTTGCACAAAATGTACCGAGCGCCCATTGTCCAATAGTGCGCGATACACGAGGTCAAACGTCAAATAGGTGGCCGCGTGTCCCAGGTGCGTCGAATCATATGGAGTGATCCCGCAGACGTACATGCCCGCGGGGCCCTCTGAGTTCTGAAAGCTGACTTCGCGGATACGTTGATCAGCGGTGTCATAAAGCCGCAAAGGCACTGGGTTACCGTGGCGCGCTGGAATGGTGGGGACAACTGGAGAAGGCCAAGATTTCATAATGTCTTACTGTAACGACATTTAGACTGGTTGTAGAACTCCAAGCCCCAATAGCAGCATGACCAGCAGTCCGAGGGGGATTCGGTAGGCCGCAAACCAGGCAAAGGAATGATTAGCAACGAACTTCAGCAACCAAGCAATCGCTGCATAACCGACCAAGCCCGCTACTAACGTACCTACGGCTAGCTGCGCAGCACTTGCAGCCTGCCCAGAAGCTGGACCGAAGGCGTCGGGAAGCGAAAACAACCCGGATGCCATCACCGCCGGAATTGCCAGTAGAAAGCTGAAACGGGTTGCCACTTCTCGGTCAAGGTTTAAGAATAAGCCGGCCGAAATCGTGCCACCGGAACGCGACACCCCGGGAATCAGCGCCAAGCATTGTGCCAGTCCCATGATGATGGCATCACGGAAATTCAGCTCACCGCTCTCACGAGTCTTTTTCCCCCAGCGCTCTGCGGCGATGAAAACAAAGGAAAACAAAATCAGCACGGCTGCAGTAATCCACAGGTTGCGTAGGGAGTCTCGGATGAAATCTTTTGCTAAAAACCCAACTACGCCGATCGGGATAGAGCCCACGATGATCATCCAGCCCATTTTCCAGTCGGCACCGCGCGAGTTTTTGTCCATGAGCCCGCGTAACCAACCGCGCACAATCTGCACAATTTCGCGCCAGAAAAATATCACCACGGCAATCTCTGTGCCGAGCTGAATTACCGCGGTAAACGACGCTCCGGCATCTGCATCCCAGAAGAACTCAGAAAAAATCCGGAGGTGCCCTGACGAAGAAACCGGAAGAAACTCAGTTAAACCTTGAACGATGGATAATACGATCACTTGTATCCACGTCATGTCCAACGCATCTGCACTCGCTGTGACTTCCGCGGCGTAGCTTGTGGTACCGGAGGTTAAATCGGTCGTAATCACGGCTACTAGAATATACCCATAGGCAAGCATTACGTGCTTGTTGTAGCGTTCGGCGGCGCTAGCCTGCACTGATAAGCTATGTAGTTGTGAATATTCGATTTCGGTCGACGCATTTTCGTCCATACGCAATTCCTGCCCTTGTTTTCGTAACCGGTGCCGCTTTGGCTGCTTGCGCGGACAATCCGGCGATACCGGGTGCAGACGTTCCAGAAATGGGAAACGCTACCCCGGTCCCAAGTTCGACTCAGGTAGACGCTTCAGGGCTTGTTGGCGAGCTGATTGCACGGCCAGAGTTCAGCGAGGTTTCTGACATGGCTGTTACGGGCAAAAATTTGGCCCTGCGCATGCCTGATTCTCTGTGGCTGGGCACTGTTGATGAGCTTGCCGACGCTGGCAGCGTCATCGATATCGCTGCAGAATGCGGTGAACTGACCGCTACTGAGCAGCATTTTATCCTCGCCTGTGGTGACTCTCTGCAAGTTATTCCAGCTGGCGCGGCGAAAGCAGAGAGGATTACCCCGAAGGTTGATTTTCCAATTACTGCTGCAACCCGCATGAATAATGGTGATCTAGTGGTCGCATCTGAAAAGTCAGCAGAAGTGGCAATGGTGGCCCCAACTGGAGAGGTCATCAGCAGGTTTACTGCGGCTGCTCCGACTGATCAGTTAGTACATGTGGAATCGAAATCGCACGGCGAGCAGCTAGTGCGCACCTGGCGTGAGGACACGACCATTCAAAACTTGGACTGGCGCAATGAACGCGGCGGTGGAACCTTGCGCGTAGGACTGGGAGTCGGCGAAATTGCTGTGGGTGATGAGGGGCTTGTTTTAGCCACCGACGCACGTGGTGAACAGCTAGCTGTCTATACTGCGTTGGACGTCATCCGTTTGCATCAGACGGTTCCAGCACCTGCAGGTCCGTGGGCTGTTGCCTGGGATAGTAAACGGGATGTCGCTTGGACGGCATCGACAAAAGAAAATCTGTTGACAGCTTTCCGCATTTCTAGTGGTGTCCCACAGCAAACAGGGCAGCTTAAGACCATTCCCGATGCTCAGTCGCTGGTGGTAGCTGATGATGGAACGGTCGTGCTCGCCTCCGCAACAGGTCACGGTATTCAGGTAATAACTGACCCGGAATTATCTAATTCAGAACTTTCCGAACAACCCGAGGAGAACGGATAATCATGGCACCAGAGTTTCGGCAAGCGCAGAAAACCATGCGATCCGGGGTCACGAGTTTCCGATCGACCGCGTACAACAAGGCTTATAGCGCGGCATTGCGCGTGATGTTTCGCCTCGATCCGGAGCGCGTACACCACGGCGCTGATAGCGTGATGGCTTTAGTGAATTCTTCCCGGCTGCTTCGAAAAGCGCTAGCAACGGTACTGAGCACTAATGATCCCCGACTGGCTCAGGAAGTGTTCGGTGTGCGATTCCCACGTCCTCTCGGATTGGCAGCCGGGTTTGATAAGAATGCGCGAGCTGCTAAAGCTTGGTCGGCTATCGGCTTCGGTTACGCGGAACTAGGAACTGTCACCGCTGACGCGCAACCAGGAAACCCACAGCCGCGCTTATTCCGCTTGAAAAAAGATCGTGCAATTCTGAACCGTATGGGCTTTAATAATGACGGCGCAGCCCAGGCAGCACAGAATCTCCGCGGGCACATCACTAGCGGAGATGCTGCACAGCGCGGCATCATCGGTATCAATATCGGAAAAACGAAGACAACTCCCGTTGAATATGCGGCCGACGACTACAGACGGTCTGCTTCTGTGCTTGGATCAGCGGCAGATTATTTAGTGGTTAATGTCTCTTCGCCGAACACCCCTGGACTGCGCGATCTGCAGGCCGTGGAATCACTGCGCCCGATATTGCAAGCTGTACAAGAGGTATGTACCAGCCCGGTGTTGTTAAAGATTGCACCGGATCTTTCTAATGCTGATGTCGATGCCTGTGCGGATCTCGCGGTGGAACTTGGGCTGGCAGGGATCATTGCCACGAATACCACAATCTCGCGTGCAGGTTTACAGACGCCAGCTTCTGAGGTCGAGGCTGCAGGAGCAGGAGGCATATCTGGTCCGCCTGTCGCGCAGCGATCGTTAGAGATCTTACACAGGCTGCATAACCGCGTTGGTGACGAGTTGGTGTTGATTTCGGTTGGTGGTATTACCACGCCACAGCAAGCTTGGGAGCGGATTACCGCGGGCGCGACACTTCTGCAAGGGTACACTGGCTTGATTTATGGTGGACCGGGCTGGATTACCAGTATCCACCGGGGGCTGCTAAATCAGCTTGAGGCACACGGACTGGACAATATCTCTGCGGCCGTAGGATCTGGTTTAGAGTGGCGGGAAAACTAAATTTTCGGCATGACCGAACGCCTTAAAACCAGTGCACAAATGACACATAATATCGCATACATGAACAGCCAATGCTGCCCCATGAAACCAAGCGGTGTTTTGGGCAGGAACTGGCTGACAACAATGAATGCGACCGCAATGGACAGTGCGACGACCTGAGCCACACTAGGCTTTTGTGCGCGGTTAACAGTGGCAAAAGCGCCAAATAATACTGCCGCCACACAGATTCCTAAAAATGCGGGGGTGATGGCGAATGGCACTGCCCAACCATCAGATAACCAGGCGATGATACCGAAGATCGCCAGTGCCACCGCCAACGCAATAAAAGCGCCGCCAGCTCTTAAAGCCAGCGGCACTGTAACTTCGCGTTTAGCGGAGTTAGATTCTTTTGAAGAAGAGTTTTTTGCTGCCATAGATCAACAGCATAGTGCCCTTCTTACTTAGTTTCGGCCCAGCCCCACAAGATTGCGCGCCCAATTGCATGGAAATGCAGATTGAAGCCCAGCACGGTAGGTGTTGCATCATCAGGGATGTCTAGCTCTTCAGTGTCTACCGCGTGTACTGCGTAGAGGTAACGGTGTGGTCCGTGGCCTTCTGGGGGCTGTGCACCGAAGTGAGTGCGCTCGCCAGAATCATTGATCAGCGACTGTACACCAGCAATCCCCAAACCTTCCGCGGCCCCAGCATTGGTTGGGAGCTCGTTGACGTCAACAGGAATGTTGAATGCAGCCCAGTGCCAAAAACCGGACGCAGTCGGTGCGTCAGGATCAAAGCAGGTAACTGCCAATGATTTGGTACCTTCCGGCAGATTAGACCATGCAAGTTGCGGTGATTCGCTGCTGGGCGCACGAAACTTCTCGGGAATCTCGTCACCGTCGACAAGATCAGTGGAAGTAAGGGTGAATGAAGGAAGATCATTCAACGGTGCGTAAGGGTCAGGTCCAGGAAAACGGGAATCGTTTGCGTAATCGGTCATGACACTATTTGTACCTGAATGCAGCAGAAATCTCTGTGGGGTGGCTAACCGCCATGCACCTAACGGGGTGAGTCACTGCCAGACACAAGCGCCTTTTCGGAATCCAGACCGGAAATAAACAGTGATTTAGTAGGTTTAACCTGCCTATTTGCGCTTGTTTGTCCGGATGACTATAGTAAGTCAACGTTGCCGAGTTAAAAATCGGGAAAATATTAACTTCTGTTGAAGCTTCAACTGGAAGTTCAATTTCTCGAGTTTTTACTGCACCCTGCCCGGGTGGCGGAATGGCAGACGCGCTGGCTTGAGGTGTCAGTGTCCTATTAACGGACGTGCGGGTTCAAGTCCCGCTCCGGGCACACTTTTAATCTCGAGGCATCTTTTTCTAGGATGCCTCGAGATTTTTTATCTACTCCACTTTGCTTTTCGGAGAGCCCATCTTGGGCCCTCCTGTGAGGAAGTTAGTAACGCACAGCCTGCAATGGTGCAATCAGTGGAACGTCTCCGTGGAGTAGAATATCCGCCTCGACGTGATATACGGATTCAACTAACTCCCGGTTCAGCACGTCTTTCGGGACTCCCTGTGCGCGGATACACCCGTCTTTAAGCACCATAAGCGTGTCACACATTCGCGCAGCAAGGTTGATGTCATGGATGGCAATCAGGCCTAGACTCCCCTCTTTCTGTGCTTTTGCGCGTACCTGAGAAAGGACAAATAGTTGATGGTGAAGGTCCAAAGCGGAAGTCGGCTCATCTAAAAGCATTAGCCCCGGCCGCCCCACCAGCATTTGCGCGAGGGCAACTAGCTGGCGTTGGCCCCCCGACAGCTCATTGAGGTACCGGGTGGCGATGTCGTCGAGACCTAGCTCGTGCATCACCTCTCCAGTTCGGAGTACCGGATCTTCGCATGATTCTCGTCGTGCAGCGATAAGCACGGCTTCGAATGCCCGTAAGGCTGCGGTGGTTGGCAGATCCTGTGGCACGTAGCCAGTCAGCTGTCTCTTGGTCTTTCCACGTGGCGCGATTCCGTCGACTAGAAAATCTATGTCGCCCGCATAACTACGGTGAACGTCGGCAAGTGTTTTAATCAGCGTTGTTTTCCCCGAAGCATTTGGTCCTAGCAGCCCAACAACTTGACCTCCAGTCAATGCTTCAACATTGACATTATGCAGTACTCGGTGTGCCCCGTAGGTAGCACTCAGTCCAGTAATTGCGAGTTTCACTTCCATCGGCGCATGATTCGCAGGCGTTGGTGTTGCATTTTTTAGCTCCACAGCGCCCTCCTCTTAGCCATAACGATCGCGATAAAGAAAGGTACACCTAGCAGCGAAGTTACGATGCCAATTGGAATTGCTAGCCCAGGTTTGACGATCAAGCTCAACGCATGTGCGGTACACATCACTGCTGCACCGGCAGCCATGGAGGCAGGTATAAAATACCGTTGGTCTTCTCCAACCAGCATGCGGGCAATGTGTGGCCCCACGAGCCCGATGAAGCCAATGATCCCTGCAAAGGCCACGGTGGTTGCTGCCACCAAAGAGACCACAACCAACACGATCACCCTTAGCGCGGAAGTATTCACGCCCATCGCTGCTGCTCGGGCATCTCCCAACCGAAGCGCCGTCAATTGCCATGACAAAGCCCAAAGAACGGGAAGCGCAATTACCAACACCCCCGCTAACACCGCATTTCCGGTCCAACTGGCGCGGGTCAGCGATCCCATTGACCAAAATACGATCTGTTGCAGAGCTTCTGCTGATGACCGGTATTGAATTAATGCCAGCATGGCTTGGAAGAAAAATACCAGCCCAATGCCTAACAGCACCATTGTTTCTGCTCGTACGCCTCGCAGCACGGCAGCAACGACAATGATGCCAGTAGCGACTACCGACGATAACCAAGCTACTAACGCCAGGTTGAGCTGCGGCTGCGCGACAATCTGCCAGTGCAGAACAATTGCGCTGGCGCCACCGAATGCTGCAGCAGCTGAAATTCCCAGAGTAAAAGGTTCTGCGAGTGGGTTGTTGAGGATTGTCTGCATCTCTGCGCCCGCGAGAGACAAACTAACCCCAATTAACAACGCCATCACTGCCATCGGCAGGCGTAGCCGCCAGAGAACAGTGTGGGTTTGTTCGTCCAAACTCGATGGGTTAACTATTCCAGTGATGACTTCGCCAGGGCTGATATCAATCGCACCTACGAAATTACTCGTAACGAAGGCAGCGATTGCAACTGCGCAAAGACCAGACACAATACCGATGCGTTGCCAGGTCAGCTTTCTATGCTGCCGACCAAGCTCTAATACTGCCTTGTTTGCCACCTCTATTTTGTCGACAGCAGGTGGTTTGGCTGGGGACTTTGGTGCAGAGATGCCTCGTGTCACAATCCGCTGTGTCTCGTTCATCATTATTAATTAGTGCTAAACAAAGTACCCTCGCCAGAGATTGGCGAGTACTTCTTTTGTGAATCCAGCCACTTCTGCTCGACGTCAATGTCTTCGTAGGCTTCTGGGTTAATCCACTGCGCAATCTGTAGCAGAGCCAGGTAGTTGAAAGGAGAGTTGTAGAACTGGTGCCACAATGCGTGCAGCTGGTTATCTTTGACGGCGCGTAGGCTTTCAAAACCGGGCTGTACTTCCGGCAATTTAGCGATGCTAGCTTTTGCTTCGGATTCGTCGATACCGTAGCCGACAGCGGCATAGCCCACTGGGTTACCTTGGTCGTCTTTCTTTTCAGACCAATCTCCCCCGGTAGCGATGATCATGTCTGGGTCGGATTCCAAGACCTTTTCTGGTGTCAATGCACCGGATTCACCTTCAATCACGTGATCGCCAACATTGTCTCCGCCTGCGGTATTAACCAGTTGTGAGATATTTGAGTCATTCCATGAGCCACAGCAATCCAAGACACCCGCAGCTCGCCACACAAAGGTCTTAGGCTTCTCAGTAACTTTGGCTGCGCGTTCCTGCACCAGGTCCACGATTTCTTGCCAGTCCTTGTTGAATTCTTCCGCGCGCTGTTCTTGACCAAAAATTTGGCCAAACAGCTCCATCGATTTTGTGGTGTTTTGTAATGGTTTCGCACGGAAGTCCGTGACGACGTATTCCACACCGGCTTCGTCCATCTTTGTGGTCAAGCCAGCTTTTTCCGAAGCTTCGTAGGTATCCATTGACAAAACGACCAAATCTGGCGCCATGCTCAAAAGGTTTTCCACGGTGACGTCCCCTTTGGATAGGCCACCGATTTCAGGAATTTCACTGACTTCTGGAAGCTTTTCTTCCAATCGGTTGTAGTAGTCTGGCACATTCTGTTTCAGGTCAGTGCCGATACCGACGATCTTGTCCAAGGGGTTTTCGGTATTCAAAATACCGGTGGCAAATAGCGAGCGTCCTTCGCCGAGGATGATGCGCTCGGGTTCTTCTTCGAGGGTAACCTCCCGGCCGGCAATGTCGGTCAACGTGATAGCGCCAGAGTTATCGCCATCGTTGTTACCGGTAGAAGAATCGCCATTTGCTTGTTTGGCTTCTTCTGAACTGCAGGCAACAAGAACCGTTGCAGACACGACACCAGCCGCCATCGTCGTCAAGATTTTTCTGGTATTGCGAGACATTTTTCTCCTTGAACTAAAATTTCAGCCAATATCATGATAAGGACAGGCTTATACTACCTATTTAGGCGAGTCTCAACAATATCTTTTTGAATGTTTCCTGCCATATGTTGCACATCACAAATATAGCTGTTTAAGGGCTTGTCTCTGCCCCCCGCCCCCGTACGCATTATTAGAGGTGTCCTAAACATTCTGAGCACAGTTAACACTCTTAAAACCAACCCCACATTGCTCCAGAGTTGACGGACAACCACTAGACTGGATACTCATGGATTCAGAAGGAAGCCACACGCACCAGCTCCAGCAACAGTCAGAAAAAGTCGGACGCGCACGACGACGCACTCCGTGGATCAAGAGCTTCATGCATTTTTGCACCACCATTCGTCGTGATGCATGGGCTTCCATTCGACGCTGGTCCCTGGCACGTTTCTTGACCGTTGGTGCGATTGCTGTCAGCTTGCTCGTGTTATTCATCCTGATCGATTTCCCTACGCTGAGCTCGTTACGCGAATCTGCCGATTCTGCAGGAAATGGATTTATGCTGCTGTTTTGGTTGGGGTACGTGTTTTTCACGCAATTTCCCTTGCCACGGACGGTGTGGACCGTGGCATCGGGAATCTTGTACGGTCCCTGGACAGGCTTGCTTATAGCATTGACCGCTCTTACGGCGTCGGCAGCTATTTCGCTGTTGCTTGTTCGTTGGCTACTGGGCGACTGGATGGCTCCTCGCCTCAAACACCCTGCGGTTGCCGGTATCAATTATCGGTTGCGCAAACGCGGATGGCTCGCAGTTGCGTCCTTAAGACTCATCGCAGGTGTACCGTTTTCTCTCGTCAACTACACCGCCGCGCTAACATCGATCCCTTTTATTCCTTTCGTAATCGCGACTCTCATCGGATCTGCACCAGGAACCGTCGTTGGGGTGCTGTTTGGGGATACGTTGATTGCTGGTACCAACCCGCTCGTGGTTGTATTGCTGGCAGCTATTGCAGTTGTTGGTATCGGCGGGCTGATCCTAGATGCTCGCATGCCAGTCCAGACTCGTACGGTAATCAAGTCTGAGGTATAGACTAGCTTCCAGATTGATCTCGGAAAGCACGACGCTTATTGCCACCAGCCCGCTTCCCGCTAATTGTTTTGTTGCCCGTCTAGCTGTTATCTAGGAGGCGTTATGCTCGCTGTCCACGCCCGATACCGTGGGAGCGCATCCCGTCGTGCCGATTTGGTTCAGCGCTCTGCTGCTGCTTTATCGAGTTTGGATGGCGTTGATGGCTTTGACGTCGTGGGCATAGAAGACATCGTCTCCACCATGACTGACCCATCCACCGTGTGCGATATCACCATGGCTTTGCTTGCCGACGGTGAATGGTCAGTGGGGATTGGGATTGCCCGAGAACACGAGGCCGCACGGTCTGCTGCACAGCGCACGCTGCCGAGGAATGCCCGCGCTGGAACTGTACGTGTGGCAGTGGTTTCGGCACCGCCTGCCACTGCCGAAGACGTCGCGGCATGTTTTGCATTGCTCGGGCAGGTACTCAACAAGCGCACCTATGAAGGTAGAGAAGCTACCGCACTGGTTCGGCGAGGGTTAAGCCAGAATGAAGCAGCCGAAGAATTGGGGATTTCGAAACAGGCAATTTCACAGCGCTTGCAAGCCGCGGGCTGGGCTGCGGAGACCGCAGGCTGGCGTTTAGCCGTCAACCTATTGTCTAAAGCAGATCAGATTTCTGCAGCTCAGGATTAGTAACGAAATCCACCAAACGCTCGACTGCGCCGATTAGTGAAATGTCTATATCCCGGAAGGAATGCACTGAGTTATAAATCCGATGCCAGGCTTCTTTCGGGTCAGACCAGCCCACAGCCTCACACACGCCGGTTTTCCAGTCTTGCCCCCGTGGAACTTTCGGCCAATTTTCTAGTCCGACACGCTCAGGTTTTACTGCTTCCCAAATATCCACATACGGGTGTCCCGTAACTAAAACATGCGGGCCAACCTCCTCTGTTAAGCGAGCCTCCTTGGTACCAGCAATTAAGTGGTCCGCAAGTACTCCGATACGGCGTTGCTCCGTCGGCTGAAATTCCGCAAGGCGTTCTGCCAGGTTGTCTAGCCCTTCTAAGTACTCCACGACTACGCCTTCGACGCGTAAATCATGGCCCCAAATCTTTTCGACGAGTGCTGCATCGTGGATCCCTTCCACCCAGATGCGCGATGGGGCGGCCACCTTGGCGCTAATATTGTGCACGCGACGAGATCCTGACTTCGAATGGGTCGGCATTTGCGGGGTGGGTTTCTGGAGACTTTTCGACAAACTAACCCGCTGACCTTCAAATAGAAAACCCCCGGGAATAATTGGGAAGACCCGGCGGGTACCATGGCGATCTTCTAATCGTGCTAAGTGCCCGGAAAATGTCTTGTCTATATCGATAAGTGCCCCAACAAAATCTTCTCCAACAACTTCCAAGACCATACCTGGTTGTGCTTTTAGGTCGGGGAAACTTGGCGCTTGTTTACGCTTGTGGCCCTGCAAAATATCGCCACTATACCGCTTACTGTTCATAGCCTGTCAGTGTATCGATTAGGATGGCCAACGATGTCTATCCGCGCCGAAGTTTATTCCCCCGTGCAAAATACCGCAGTCTGGCTTGCCGCTTGGCTTTATGGCTACGAATCAAGCGACGCCACGATCGATGCATTACAAGAATTAGGTGGTACTAATACTCTGGAAGGTACCGCAATTATCGAGCTTCTGTCTGGCCTACGTGCAGCCACTTCGGCAATCCTTACAGAGCCAGAGCCTGTACTTAAACTTGTACTAGCAGGCCCTGGTGGACCACCGGCTCTTCCCGTTACTGGAGAGTCTGCCCAAAATCTAGTGCGCGATCCTGCCCCTGGCGCAATTGTGGTTAAAGACAACGATCCAGAGCTACACCACGTTCTTATCCCACGCTATATTAACGGGACCACTGAATGGACTTGGATTCGTGAAGCCTTGCCACTGCCAGCTACCTCTGGCCTGCTTGCTGGTGATGCGGATTATTATCTAAGCCAAGCAACCAATACTGCGGCTGAGCTAATTGAAAAATCTGGGCATGCCCCAGCAGATCTTCCCAATGCCCGTATGACCATTGGTACGCTGGCTGATTTTTATGATATCCCCGGGCTTCCCGGCTCTGTTCCACCCAGGGTTGCAAAATTGTTTGCACGCGCGGATACTGTTGCCGCAACCATCGAAATGCTGACGGATAAACTAGGCGACCACAGCCTTGATCCTTATCTATTCGGGCTGTTTCGTCATCTGCGGCATGCACGCATGGCTGGGGTTGAACGGGCATGCGCAGAATTCGCGCGCAGTTGGCGCTAATCCGCCAAAATCGAGAACGGACAAACCTAGAACCTGGGTCGCCATACTCAGTTTGTTAAGCGCTACGCTTTTGTCCAAATGTCGCAGCAACCGGGAGCACACGGTTCCCCGTTGTCTGTATTTCCTTGGACCGTCACATTTCCAAGCTTTTCAATAATTTCACCAGCAGCGGACTCTGCAGCAATGTCGACCACCATCTCTGCGAATTCTTGAGTTAGCCCTGCAGTCCGCGCACGCTCAACATGGACGTCTTTTTCTTGCGCAGCTTCTACGAGTTCTGTGTCCAGATCCCACAAAACCTCCATGTGATCGGTGATAAATCCGATTGCACAAACAACGACGGCTTTTGTTCCTTGGCTGTCCGCCAAGTGCTCAGTGTGGTCGACGATGTCTGGTTCTAACCACGGCACTCGAGGGTCACCGGAACGTGATTGCCATACGAGATCATAATCCTGGATGCCAGCCTTGTTCGCAGCCAAGCGGGCGGCTTCTGTAACCTGTCGTGAATACAGGTTTTTATCACCGTCAGCACCACCAACGTCATCGTGCCGGTTCGGCACAGAATGCGCAGTAAACAACATCCGAGTGTGATCACGCCGTTCACTTGGGATTTTTTCATAGGCTGCTTCGATTGCAGCAGCGGTCTCTGCTATGAAAGTTGGGTGCGAAAAGAACTGGCGGATCTTGGTGAAATGAATTTCCGGGAGGTTCTTCGCTGCTAGATGTTCGCGGACTCGCTTGATATCTTCGTTGTACTGGCGGCATGCTGAATACCCACCCCAAGCAGAGGTTGCTAACACGAGTACTTTGCGATGCCCATCGTGAGCGATTTTTTCAGCTGCATCTTCCGCGAATGGATGCCAGTTGCGGTTGCCGAAATACACCGGCAAATCAATCTCTCTCCGAGCAAGTGCTTCCTCTAGATTTGCAATCAGCTCGCGGTTTTGCTGGTTGATGGGGCTAATTCCACCAAAATTGAAATAGTGTTCACCGACTTCTTCTAGGCGTTCGCGTGGAATTCCCCGTCCGCGAGTCACGTTCTCTAGAAATGGCACAACCTCGTCTGTTCCCTCGGGGCCGCCAAAGGAAAGGACGAGGAGCGCGTCGTAGTCAGTCAAGGGATGCAAATCAGTCATGCCCTTAGCCTAGCAAGGGAATTTTCCTGATAAATTATTTTGCTTGGTTATCCCAGGAGGCGAACAGCGTGTTCGGTCATTCCAGTGTGTCGCACTGGGACTTCCCGTACGTGCGAGCCGGAATGTGGGGCCTCGATCATCATTCCATTGCCAGAATAGATAGCAACATGCTGTGATCCACCAGGTCCATAGAAAATCAGGTCACCTGGTTGCAGATCAGTTGTTGATACATGAGTGCCGTGCCGGTATTGACCTCCGCTGTAGTGTGGCAAAGAAATTCCCGCACCGGCGAACGCATATTGGACCAAACCAGAGCAGTCAAAACCAACTTTGCCAAAGTCACCGTTGCTATCTGCGTGGCCGCCGTCACGGATGCCAGCGGTCGGACCTTGCGCGTTGCCACCGCCCCAAGCGTAATCCACACCGAGTTGAGACCGTGCGCGAGATAAGACGGCTTGCGCTTGCTGTGACGGAGCTACGTTAGCAAAACCCGCTGAAGCATCTTCTGTCACAGATTCATTGGTATCGAGTTCTTCCAGTACGCCACCGAGCTCCTCAACAACGTCGCTTTGTGTGCTATCGGTTGCTGAGACACCGTCTGCGTTCGAAGAATCGCTATCAGGAGACACTGAATCTGCGGTGTCTGTCGCGGTCTCTGCCACGGTAGTACTGTTCTGTGGGGCACTATCCTCTGATTCCAATGCTGAAGCGGCTTCCCCTTCCGCTTCAGCATTGGTGCCAGTTATTGACTCCGCTGTGGTTTCTTCTCTAGTTGTATTTCTTTGTAGTGCTGGGATTTGACCAGGTGGATCCTGAGATTCCTGTTCCGATGTGGGAGTGTCCCGCGGCGTAGCTTCTAAGGCTGTGTGGTCAGGTAAGTGTTCAGCAACAGCGTCGGCAGCTTGGTCAATTAACTCACGGAGTTCAGCTGAAATTGCGTCAGGGTCCTGAGAAGCTTCTGTTGAGTTGGAGGCGCGGTTTCCGGTCGTCCCGGATGGTTTTTGTTCGTCTAATTCGACCGCGGAATCCGCAGTTTCTGAACCGCTGTTGTTTTCTGGTGCGTGACTTGCAGTATTTGGAGCAGAATTGTGGTTTGGAACGGACAAGTCGTCTTGCCGTAATTCTGTACTCACGGAGCCCGAGCTAGAGGCGGTTTCCCCGCTTCGTACTGCGGCAAGTTCCTGCTGCGCTTCATCTCGGTCTTGTGCGACTGCGGCACGTTCTTGTTCAACTTGGGCCACTTTAGCAGTGGTTGCTTCCAATAATTTGCGGGCTTGTTCCTCGGCAGTGGCAGCCTGCTCAGCCCGTTGTTCGGCGAGTTCGTGAGTTTTGCGTAACTGTGATTCTTTGTTGGCCTTTTCAGTACGCACCCGGTCGAGCTCGTCAATAGTAGACAGCTTTTCTTCCGCCTGCGTTCGCAGAATCGATTTCCGGAATAGCTCGTCATCACGGTGATCCCCACCGCTTATCTCCCTCAAACCGGAGGCCCCAGCAGCACGACGATACTTGGAACGCGAGAGCTCATCTAGTTCGGACTGCGCTGTTGCGATATCCGATTGTGCAACAGCAAGTTCTTCTTTTGCGGTGCTAACGCCACGTTGTGCTTGTGAAGCCTCCGTGCGAGAATCCTGCAGAATAAGCAAAGCTTCGTTAACGGATTCACGGAGTTCACCGATCTTTAAATCCAAGTTGTTGAGCTCTGATTCCGCATCAGTAATTGTCGAAATTAGCTCGGAAACTGCAGGCTGTAGTGAGCCATTTGGCGACGCTTGCGCGATGGATGAGGACCCAAATAACGATAGCGATGCGGTACAGGCAATCGCTGCGCTAAAACTGCGTACGCGAAAGGTACGCCGGTGAGACGATGAAGGCACGACACGCTCCTGACAGGTGCAGTCAAGCCGAATGGCTTGACTGCACATTAGAATCTACGACAGTGGGTACCGACACGCAGGACACACAGAAAATCAACGGCCGCAATACGTGCAGCGCCCAAAATGACCCATTCTCCGTACCTGCAAATCTCATGGCGTGCTTCCCCACATGCCCGTGTTTGCAGTTGTCCAAAGATTAAAAGTCATAGTTTTCGACTCTCGGCGATGTTCCACTACCATGTCTGGATTTTCTGTTATGACCCGCGGGCCAATAGCCAAACCATATGCCACTAAGGGCAACATGAACACACCGATTCACAATATTCCCGACTGTAACGTCAAGTGTTTAGCGTGGACTAACGCCATGGCCTGGGGAAAGGTGGAAGTAAATCCTTAGTGTGCTTTTTGTCACAGTTTGTAACGACACGCCGGAAATAGACTCAATTATGTAACGATTTAGCTACTGCGTGCCAGGTTAAAATCAAGGCTGTACCAATGACTGCGGCGATCACCACTGCAAACACAAGCCACGAGGGGTTGGGTGACGAAAGCGCCTCTATGTAATTACGCAAACCAACATCGGTCGATACTCCTGCAAACGCCGATTCTGCCGCCTCTAGATCTGCCCTCGAATAACTATCGCTGACGGCAGCTCCACCTTGTGGAGTCCGCACAATGACTGTCTCAACTCCCGTGCGCAACTGTAATTCCTGGGCCACATCACGCAAGTCTGCAGCCTTGTCATAAGGCGTATCTATGAGCGCTATCCCAAATTTTCCATCGCCCGTAAGAGTATCTGTGTTTTCAGTGTCTTGGTTCGCCAGTTCCGCGCTGTTGCTATTAATTTCTGCGATGGCTTGCCGCAATTGTGACTGTTGCGCACGTGCGAATTCAGCATGTTCCCCTATAGCCACATTGCCTTGCGATAACTGTGCACTGAGATCACTTAGGTCGACGCCAGCTGGAATCATGATAGCTACTTTCTGTTTAATCTTTCCGGGGGTAACAAAGTGGGCGGAACGTGAGTGGCTTGGGCATGTTTTGCCCAGCTTACAGTTATATAGCCACGCGAATAGGTTACCGACTAATAACAGAACAGTTGTACTGTTATACTTTTGGCAGGACGAGGGGTCGTCAACCTACACTGGGGCAGTGAACCCCGTGTTCTAGGACTTTTTGGTCTTACAATTTTGCACAACAAGGAAATGGAGCTCCCTGTGACTGAAAGCTTGAACTCCTTCAACGCTAAGAAGAAGCTCGAGGTCGGTGATAAGTCATACGACTATTTCGCGCTCGATGCAGTTGACGGACTGAAGAAGCTGCCTTATTCCCTTAAGGTTCTGGCAGAAAACCTTCTTCGCACAGAAGACGGAAAAAACGTCAACAAAGACCACATCAAGGCCATCGCTAACTGGGATCCAAAATCGGAACCTGATACCGAAATCCAGTTCACGCCTGCACGCGTGTTGATGCAAGACTTTACTGGTGTTCCCTGCGTCGTCGACTTGGCTACTATGCGCGAAGCTGTATCCAACCTGGGCGGCAGCGCGGACCAGGTTAACCCACTGAATCCTGCCGAGATGGTTATTGACCACTCGGTCATTACAGAAGCATTCGGTGACGCAGACGCTTTGACCAAGAACGTTGCTATCGAATACGAGCGCAACGAAGAGCGCTACCAGTTCTTACGCTGGGGTGCGGAAAACTTCTCCAACTTCCGGGTAGTTCCTCCAGGAACCGGTATCGTTCACCAGGTAAATATCGAATACCTGGGTCGCGTTGTTTTCGACAACGATGGTCTGGCATACCCGGATACCTGTATCGGTACCGATTCCCACACCACTATGGAGAACGGCCTAGGAATCCTAGGCTGGGGTGTCGGTGGTATCGAGGCCGAGGCTGCCATGTTGGGGCAGCCGGTATCGATGTTGATTCCGAAGGTGGTCGGTTTCAAGTTGACTGGAGAAATTCCAGTTGGCGTTACTGCCACCGACGTTGTGTTGACTATCACCGACATGCTGCGTGAGCACGGCGTCGTCCAGAAGTTTGTCGAATTCTACGGCAACGGTGTCAAGTCAATTCCACTGGCGAATCGTGCAACTATCGGCAACATGTCGCCGGAGTTTGGCTCAACCGCCGCGATCTTCCCTATCGACGAAGAAACCACCAAGTACCTTGAGCTCACCGGTCGCCCACAGGAGCAGATTGACCGCGTCGAAGCTTATGCCAAAGCTCAAGGCATGTGGCTGGAAGAAGATGACGAAGAAGCCGAGTACTCCGAGTACATCGAGCTTGACCTGTCTACTGTTAAGCCTTCCATCGCCGGACCAAAGCGTCCACAGGACCGCATTGAGCTGGACAAAGCCAAGGAACAGTTCCGTAAGGACCTGGTTAACTACACAGACGACAAAGTTTCAGAAGACGGCAAGAAGCCTGAGGTCCGTCGCATGAACGCCGAAGGCGGCGTTCAACGCTATGCCGATGCTGATATCACCGACGGTCACAACGTTTCCCGTAAGGGGCAGGGCGAAGATGCCTCTGAAGGTGCCGAAGGTCGTCCATCCCACCCAACCTTGGTGCAGTCACCAGCCGGCGGCGAGTACACCCTAGACCACGGCATGGTCGCAATCGCTTCCATCACCTCGTGTACCAACACCTCCAACCCTTCGGTCATGATCGGTGCAGGTCTGATCGCCCGCAAGGCAAACGAACTGGGACTGACCTCCAAGCCTTGGGTGAAGACCATTTGCGCGCCTGGTTCTCAGGTTGTCGACGGTTACTACAAACGCGCTGACCTGTGGAAAGACTTGGAGGCTCTGGGCTTCTACCTCTCCGGATTCGGATGTACCTCGTGTATCGGTAACTCTGGCCCGCTGCCAGAAGAAATCTCCGATGCTATCAACACCGAAGACCTAGCGGCGACCGCGGTTCTGTCCGGTAACCGTAACTTTGAGGGCCGTATTTCGCCGGACGTCAAGATGAACTACCTGGCATCGCCAATGATGGTAATCGCCTACGCCATTGCTGGCACCATGGACTTCGACTTCAATGAACAGCCATTGGGTCAGGACAAAGATGGCAATGATGTCTTCTTGAAGGACATCTGGCCTTCCCCAGAAGAGATTGAAGAGACCATCCAGTCTTCCATCTCGCGCGAAATGTACGAAGCTGACTACGCCGATGTTTTCAAGGGCGATGAACAGTGGCAGAACCTGGATATCCCGCAGGGTAAGACCTTCGAATGGGATGATGCCTCCACCTATATCCGCAAGGCTCCATACTTCGACGACATGCCGAATGAGCCAGCAGACGTTGAGGACATCAAGGGTGCACGTGTACTGGTTAAGTTGGGTGACTCAGTCACAACCGACCACATCTCCCCTGCTTCTGCCATCAAACCTGGTACCCCAGCGGCTCAATACCTGGAAGAAAATGGCGTCGAACGCCAGGACTTTAACTCGCTCGGTTCCCGTCGTGGTAACCACGAGGTAATGGTTCGCGGTACCTTCGCGAACATCCGTATGCGCAACCAGCTCGTAGAAGAATCCGGTGGCTATACCCTGGACTTCACCAAGGACGACAAGCCACAAGCATTCATCTACGATGCTGCACAGAACTACAAGGAAGCAGAAACTCCTTTGGTAGTGCTAGGTGGTAAAGAATACGGCACCGGATCTTCGCGTGACTGGGCTGCGAAGGGAACCTTGTTGCTGGGTGTCCGCGCCGTAATTACTGAGTCCTTCGAGCGTATCCACCGTTCGAACTTGATCGGTATGGGCGTTGCGCCATTGCAGTTCCCCGAGGGTGAGTCACACGAATCCCTTGGATTGACTGGTCATGAGTCCTTCGATATTGAGGGGCTGACTGAGTTCAACAACGGTTCGATTCCGAAAACTGTTAAGGTGACCGCACACAAAGAAGACGGCGAAACCATCGAGTTCGATGCCAAAGTACGCATCGATACCCCTGGTGAGGCCGAGTATTACCGCCACGGCGGTATTCTGCAGTACGTTCTCCGTCAGATGGTTAAATCCTAGCTAGTACTAGCTAGCCCTAACCATTAGGATTCGCGGGGCTGCATAACCTCTCGCTACGACTATTGATCCCAGTTACGGAGAAATCGATCGTGGCAGGGGCTTAGCAGCCCCGTTTTCGTATTTCCGGACTGAAAGGTCGCTTCCTCTATGCCAGTAGTAAGTGAAAATGAACTCAACCGTCGTCGCCAAGAAATTTTGGTCGGCGCGCGAAAGTGCTTCGCTGAATATGGTTACGAAGGGGCGACTGTTCGCCGTCTCGAACAAGCAACAGGAAAATCTCGGGGTGCGATTTTTCATCACTTTTCTGATAAAGAAAACTTGTTTCTCGCTCTAGCGCGGGAGGATGCCGCACGGCAAGCGGAAGTAGTTGCCCGTGAAGGGCTGGTCGAGGTAATGCGTGATATTATTCGGAATCCTGAGAAATACGATTGGCTGGCTACTCGCTTAGAGATTTCCAAGATGCTGCGTACTGATGCCTCTTTTCGTGCACGCTGGGAAGAACATCAAGCAGTCCTTGATCAAGCAGTGCACGATCGTTTAGCAAAAAATGCTGCGGAAGGCCGCATGCGGGTCGACGTACCAATCGATACCTTGCAATATTTTTTGGAAATGGTGATGGACGGTTTGATCACGCGTAATGCCATGGGAATGGCCACCGATGAAGCCGTCCTTGATATTGCAGAACAAGCTATCCGACGCGATGGCAATGATGTTTAAGGCATAAGGTATAACAGTAGCCACTATGGTTAATCTTCTATTGGTCTCATTGCGCTATGGAGAGACCGCACCGGCAGTTGCTGCCGCTGAGTATCGTGACATCTGTGAAGCCACAGGGCTGAGCCAGGAGCAGACTACGCACCTAGTCATTGATTCCACAGATGTTGTGCTTCCTGATCTAAGCAATTTTGATGGCGTCATCGTGGGCGGCAGCTCATTGAACATCACGAACCAAAATTGGAACAGCTGGCAACTTCATATTCATCGTCAGCTGGAAATTCTCACGGCTTCAGAGATACCAGTCTTTTTAATTTGCTTCGGAGCTTCCTGGCTTGCGCATCATGTAGGTGGAATTGTTGGTCACACGCACGCAGAAACCTCTGGACAAACCGTGGTTCGGCTGACCTCAGATGCCTCCGAGGATGTGCTCGCCCGTCATCTCCCACAGGAATTCACGTCTCTGACTGGACACACTGAAGCCGTCGAAGATTTAGCTGCGTCCGACAGCAGGGAGGTGACGATTCTTGCCGACGGGCCAACCTGCCCTGTGCAGCTAATTCGAGTAGGTAATTCGACATGGGCGAGCCAGTTTCATGCAGAGATGGATGCCGTGGCCATGAAAAAACGCATGGATTTTTTCTATGACTACGGCTATTTCTCCCCCGAAGATTACCTGGATATCGTCAACAGCTTGCCATCAATTGACACGAAATGGAGCAATGAGTTGCTCGCTATCTTCGTGCGGTACTGCGCAACACGCGCAGCTACCAGCTAAATGGTGCTCACTGGATCGTTGCCATCATGGAAGGCAATGAAATCCTGGTTTGGCAGTTCCGCCCGCCCAGCCAGCTCGAAGATGACCTGACCGACGAGCTCACGGGACGTTTTTTCCCCGGCTTTTTCTGGTGTGTTTTCGGTGACGGCAATGCCCTGCGCCGGATCCAGGGTCAGCAACGTGGGGGCCAGGATGATGTAGTTTAAATCAGAATCAAGCAGGCGCTTGTCGACGGTCTTTTTCGACTCCACGTATGCCAGCCATGCGCCTTGATCGTCGGTTTCGTTGTCCAACGACCCCATATAGGACACCATGATGAGCCGAGGCGCGCGATCTTTACCAACCTCATCCTGGACTTTTTCCAAGCCCTTGATGCATTCCAAGGCAGCATCGCGGTCCACGGCATAGGTGACGTCGGCACCGGCACGCCCGCCGTTACCTGCGGTCCACACCACAACATCAAAATCATGGACCAGCGCTGCCCACTGATCCGCAGACACAGTAGTTACGTCTTGGACCAACGGCGTTGCGCCGTTCTCCCGCGCCTCCTCTGCTTTTTCTTCACGACGCAGCATCGCGGTGATCTCGTAATCGTTCGCGTATTGGGGAATGGCAATGCTGGCAACTTTGCCAGATCCGCCGATAACCAATACTCGTGTGTTTGTGGCAGTTACGTTCTCTTGCGACTGAGTTGCTGTCATGTACACAATTCTACGCTTCGTTGAAAGCTTTTTGCCCCGGCTAATAAGAATGCTGGATAGGCAGTTAAGATGAGTAATATGTATGCCATCATGACCGTGACCGGCGCGGACAACACCGGAATTATCGCTTCTGTTAGTACTGCTCTCGCGGAGTTAAACGTTAATATTGTCGACGTTTCACAAACCCTTATGTCTGGTTATTTCACGATGATTCTGCGCGTGGAATTCGATGATGAAGCCTTGTCGATACCGCAGATTCAAAAGCGTATGGAAGCCGTAGAAAAAGAAACCCACCAAGTTATTCGCATTCAGGCTGAATCGCTGTTTACCGCGATCAACGAAATTTAGCACCACCTAGCGCAGGAAAACTACACTATGCCATTTTCTTTTAAGAATGCTCAGATCGTCGATACGATCGAGATGATCGAAAAATATCGTCTTGATATTCGTACTGTGACCATGGGTATTTCATTACTCGGTTGCACACGTCCGACGATGTCTGCCACCTGTGATGCGGTGTATGACCGAATCGTTACCCGTGCGTCACGGCTAGTTGAAGTATGCGAAGGAATCGAAGCTGAACTCGGAATTCCGATCGTAAACAAGCGGATTTCAGTTACGCCAATTTCTTTGATTGCAGCCGGTGTTGAAGGCAACCCCGCCGATATAGCCCACGCGCTTAACAAAGCAGCCAATGAAGTCGGGGTTAACTTTATAGGTGGATACTCTGCACTCGTTGAAAAAGGTACCACCGAAGCAGACCGTCGACTCATCGAGTCCATCCCGGAAGCTCTGTCGCAATCGGAAGTGGTATGCGGCTCAGTGAACATTGCATCCTCCCGCGCGGGCATCAATATGGATGCTGCCCGACACATGGGCGAGGTTATTAAAACCGCCGCCGAATTAAGCAAGGACGATTCTGCGATCGCCTGCGCCAAATTAGTGGTGTTCGCCAACGCTGTTGGCGATAACCCGTTTATGGCAGGTGCTTTCCATGGCGTGGAAGAACCTGATTGTGTGGTTTCCGTCGGTGTATCTGGCCCTGGTGTCGTCGATCGGGCATTGGGCAGCCTGGAGGGGGCAAGCCTGGATCAAGTTGCGGAAGAAATCAAGAAAGCAGCTTTCAAGATCACCCGCGCTGGTCAACTAGTTGGCAATTTGGCTTCACAACGGTTGGGTGTTCCGTTTGGCATCGTCGATCTTTCGCTTGCACCGACTGCCGAACTCGGTGACAGCGTCGCTCATATCCTCGAACACATGGGATTAGAACAAGTCGGAACCCACGGCACAACTGCTGCTCTGGCATTGCTGAACGACGCGGTGAAAAAAGGCGGCATGATGGCATGCTCGCGTGTCGGCGGCTTATCAGGGTCGTTCATTCCTGTCTCTGAGGACAAAGGAATGATCGATGCTGTGCGTGCTGGCAGCATCAGCATGGACAAATTGGAAGCAATGACCGCAATTTGTTCGGTCGGTTTCGATATGATTGCACTTCCTGGTGCCACATCTGCAGAAACTATCGCAGGGATGATCGCAGATGAGGCCGCAATTGGTGTGATGAACCATAAGACCACGGCGGTGCGTGTTATTCCTGTGCCCGGTGCCGCAGTAGGCGATGAAGTCGATTTTGGTGGTCTTCTCGGCTACGCACCGATCATTCCTGTCAACACCGTCGGCAATCGCGAGTTCATCCACCGCGGTGGGTTCATCCCAGCCCCGGTACACGGATTCCGCAATTAATAGTTGGTTTATCGGGCCTGTCAGATTGGCAGGCCCTTACGCCACTACAGAACTAGCCAACTATGCAGACAGTTCCTTGCGTTGTGGAAGCCGGGAGTTGCCTAGGTCGACGCGGCGACCTTCTTCACTGCCCGCGTGCATCGCTTCTGGATCGACCGCCCGCGAATTCTGTCGGCCGTTTCGCAGTACCAAACCTGCCTCGTGAACATAGTCGTGCATGAGTTTTTCTGCAGCGCTGGCGTCATCAAGCAATGCGACCTCTGCTCCCTGGCCAACTTGGGACGCGGTGTCCTGGTCCGCCTGCTCAAGCAAATCAAAGACGCTATTTGAAAACCCCATCATCCAGGAAGTTTTCAAGCGTTTCGTATGCGCGGCATCACGCGCGCCGTGATTCGCAGCGTATTTTGTTGATCCCGCCGACATGTGCAAGTTAAGCATGGGAAAGAGCATTTTCACCCTCTCGAGATGCCGGGGCACACCAAAAACCAATCCGAAAGAGTTGTGCCGACCGGTGCCGCTACGCTCATAAAGGACCCGACAATGCAGAGCACTAGCGATATGTGCAAGCAGCTCTCGCTGCTGCGGCTTGTAGCTACCAGTTAATTCCCATTCCCACGTGGTCTGTCCTGCCGAGTCCGCATCTGCTTGATTGCGTACATCATCGGGATCTAAGGCGTATTTTGCTGCCAACTCAAAAGCTTTCACCCGGCACAAATCGCCTTCCGGTGTGCCTTCACAGGCAGCAGCACGGTCCAGCAAGTTCTTAATACGGTTCCGATATTTATCGAGGCTCAATGGATAGTCCTTTCTCGTGTCCTATCCCAATAGACTGTGCGCACCAGGCTGTGGTTCCACGACCACAAAATCACACAGACACATCCCGCGTGGTTGTGCCAGCTTAGGCCAATTCCACGATCTCCATATATTCGTCGCTCCACATATCTTCATCACCGTCTGGCATGATGATGACCCGCTCCGGTTCCAGTGCTTTGACCGCGCCGGGGTCGTGGGTAACCAAGACGACGGCACCAGTATAGGTCGCCAAAGCATCCAATACCTGTTCCCGCGATATCGGGTCCAGGTTGTTGGTGGGCTCATCCAACAACAAAACATTCGCCCGGGAAGAAACTAAGGTAGCAAGCGATAAACGCGTTTTCTCACCGCCGGAAAGTGTACCTGCGGGTTGTTCCAGTTTGTCACCAGAGAACATGAAAGCACCGAGCAGACTGCGAAGCTCCTGCTCATGGGCGTCAGGGCAGGCAGAAATTGTGTTTTCCCAGACTGTCCGATCAGGATCGATGGTGTCGTGTTCTTGGGCGAAATAGCCAATGCGTAAGCCATGGCCGGTGACGATGCCGCCTTCGCCGTCGGTGCGTTCCTCGCCGGCAAGCAATTTCAACAATGTAGTTTTACCGGCGCCGTTGTACCCAAGAACGACGACGCGGGAGCCTTTATCAATCGCCAGATCGACACCAGCGAAAACTTCCAACGAACCATACATTTTGGTCAGTCCCGTCGCATGCATCGGGGTCTTGCCGCACGGAGCTGGCTCTGGGAACTTAATGGATGCGACCTTATCGTCTTGGCGGACCTCATCCAGATTGCCCATCATTCGCTCTGCACGAGCAAGCATTTGTTTTGCAGCGGCCGCTTTCGTAGCTTTGGCACCCAATTTCGCTGCTTGCTTTTGCAGCGCCGATGCTTTCTTTTCGGCATTCGCCCGTTCGCGTCGACGGCGTGCTTCATCGGTGGCACGCGCGTCGAGGTATTTCTCATAGCCCATGTTGTACACATCGGCTTCCGAGCGCACGGCATCCAAAAACCACACTTTGTTGCAGACGTCGCGAAGCAGCTCAACGTCGTGACTAATCATGACCAAGCCGCCTTCGTGCTTCGCCAAAAACGAACGCAACCAGGAAATGGAGTCAGCATCCAAGTGGTTGGTTGGCTCATCGAGCAACAACGTGGTTTGTGACTTTCCTGCCCCGCTGGTGGCAGCAAACAAAATCTGTGCCAGCTCTACACGACGACGCTGACCACCCGACAACGTCTTGAGTGGCTGGTCCAAAATTCGTTGTTCGAGCCCTAAGTTGTCGCAGATCGTGGCTGCTTCCGAGTCCGCTTCATAACCACCAAGGCTGTGGTATCGCTCTTCCAATTTGGAGAACTTGGTGATGGCTTTGTCTCGCTTGTCATCATCTAAGGTGGTTTCCATAATCTGCTGTTGCTTATCCAAGGACTTGCGCAGCTCGTCAAGCCCGCGTGCTGACAGGACGCGGTCGCGAGCAGTTTGCTCGATGTTTCCCTCACGAGAATCTTGCGGAAGGTAGCCGATATCTCCCGAAATGCGTACTTCACCAGCATAGGGTTGGGTTTCGCCAGAAAGAATGCGCATGGTGGTGGTTTTTCCCGCACCATTGCGGCCGATTAATCCGATGCGATCCCCTGGCTGCACCCGAAGATGCTGGCCAGGAGCATGCAATAAGGTACGGGCACCGGCGCGGACTTCGAGGTCTTGGCTAACAATCACGACCAGCCAGTTTAGCAGTCGCCACGGTTTATTAATAACCGTAGTGAGCTGGAAGTTTGGCGCGATATATCGAGCAAACGCTATAGTGAAAACGTTGCCGCAGAGCCCTTGATCGGATTTCTGGGCAACAACGGGCTGTAGCGCAGTTTGGTAGCGCACCACACTGGGGGTGTGGGGGTCGCAGGTTCAAATCCTGTCAGTCCGACAAAAGCCCTGCTCAGAGCAGGTTTTTAGGATAACCTAACACCCTGTTTTTCAGTTGTTTAACCCGGTGATAAGGCGAAAACACCTTACGGGGAAAATTTACCACACCACCAAGCGCCGGGTGTGGTTTGAACCCGTTTCTGCACCGGATTGGGCACAAATTGGGCACAAAAAACACGGGAAACGTGAGGCAACTATCCTCCGGCAACTGGCAGGCCAGATACACCGGACCGGACGGGCTACGCTACACAGCCCCAAACACTTTTGCGAGCAAAGCGCTAGCCATAGACTACGTGGAAACCCAACAGGCCAAAATACGTCTGAACCTGTGGGAACCACCGAAACCGGCCAAACAACCGACCGGCGACCTCAGCGTTGTGCAGTGGTGCCAACAGTGGCTAGCCAGCCACAGGCCACGGCTACGGGATTCATCTCACACCACGTACCAAACGGTTCTGAGAACCCGAATAGAGGGCTATCCCCCGTTCCACAAGCTCAGGATCAGCAAACTATCCAAAGACCACGTACGCACGTGGTGGCAGGCGATGGTGGCACTCACCCCCGAAACAGGCAACCGCAACAACAAGGCCTACAAGCTGCTCAGAACAGCCGTAGACGCGGCTGTAGACGCCGGGGTACTGGAAACCAACCCGGTGGTTATCAAAGCCTCACACAGGCGTACAGCGCCGCTAAAACACAAGCAGCTACCCACCGATCAGGAACTGTTGGCGATACTCAACAACACCCCGGCGCGCTACCGGCTTGCCGTGGCTTTGTGCCTGTTCCACGGGTTGCGCGTGGGTGAATGTTTGGCGTTGCAGCGTCGCCACGTGGTGCGCGTGGCAAACGGTTGGGTTGTCAGGGTTGAAGCAACCCTGGTTCGTGTTCCCGATCACACGGGCCGCATGGTGATGAAACGGCAACCACCCAAAACACAGGCAGGGTACCGTGATGTTCCGATACTCAAAGAACACCGGAGCCTGGTTGTCAAGCACCTGGCCGAATACGTCGAACCCCGTCCTGAGGCTCTGGTAACCACCACAGCCACCGGTGGCACCGTGATGGACACAAGTTTCAGATCAGTGTTTCACCGTGCCAAAAGCAAAGCCGGGGTTAGCAGCGAAATCACCCCGCACTACGGACGCAACTGGCTTATCACCCGGTTGGCAGAACAACAGGCAACACCCACCGAAATAGGCAGAATCCTTGGTCAATCGGATCTGTCCACCATTTTGCACACGTACATGCGCGTGCGAGAGCACAGGCCGGGTGAGCTTATGGCTGCTGTGAGCATAGAATCCACAGACCACCACCGCGCCGGGTAGCTTGTGCACCCGTCGAATGTTTTAAGACAAGCCCCGTGGCTTGTGCACGGGGCAACCATCAACAACCCCGGTGGTGCAATCCACCGGGCTGTTAGTCAGGTAGCTACTCAAAAATGAGTAGCAACTACAAGTGACATAAAACACATTGGGCTACGGTGACAGCCGTAGCACACGGTTGGGTGTTGGACACTGTTGGCTTCGGCAACGGTGGACAACCAATGTTGTGTAACGCGGGCCTGTTTGGCCCGCTGTTGGCTTATCAGACACAGGGGTTGGTATCCCCTGTGGACCAATCAAAAACAACCGTAAGCCCTACGCTCTTGTGGCTTCGGGCTAACCATAAACAACCACAGGCCGTGTTGGTCCACGGCCGAAGAAAAACTGTTTACACAGCGAACCACAGGGTTCGCTTGTTGGTTACACCATCGGCAACCCTCCGGTTGCCTCTAACATGGTTCAACCCCTTTGTTGGGGTTTCACCCAAACCAATCCACCTACCGGCCGTTGATACGGCCTTACGGTGGTCGTATCACCACAGCCCCAACGGCTGTGATGCTACTCACTTTAGAAATGGTTTAGGCGGCCTCCGAAGGCCGCCATAACAACAGTTGGTTGTTCACCTACGAACACGCCTGTTGGTTCAGGCGTATTCTTCGGTCCAACAGCTCAGACGTTTAGCAGCCCCGGCGGGCTGCCAAAGTCTTTCGCTTGGTATCGTTCACCCCTCCGGAGAATCGGCGCGAAGCCGCCGTAGGGGTTCACTCAGTGGGGGGATATATAAGGGGGGGGGTGCAGGTTGCAGGTGCATCGCTGTGACCTGCATAAACGCTAGAGAGTGCAACCGCGCCGGGTTGCACCGAAAAGCCTGTGACCTGCACTTTTACAAAACAGTGCAACCTATGAGGTGCATCACATTCTAAGCTTGTCGCCTGCCTCGTAGCAGCCTTTAGCCCGTGGATTACTGGACTTAACCAACAGGCCAGACCTAACCAGTTCAGGCAACCTTTTGCCACTCAACGTTTTAGCACTTAGCCCTGCATCGCTAGCAATATCCTTAGCCACAGCGGTAACGGTGGTTGCTTTGGAGCCTACAGCCAGCCGCGCTATTGCAGCGTTGTTGTCAAGGGTTTGGCTATCCCTTTGCCTGCCAGCCTCCGGCTTATCGTCGCTGTCATCAACCAGCGTCAACCCCTCCGGGGCAAGCATCGCCTGCAACCGTTCGCCTTCCCCGTGGTTGCCCAACATCACAATCTCACGCAACGGGTTGGACAGGTTGCGCTCATCCGGCCTGTGCACCTCAACACGGGTGCGTGCGAACTGTGTGGCAGCACTGTTTCCGGCGGGCCTGTGAACGGGTTTCCCCTCGAATTTGGAATCCGACGAGTGACCAACCAGCAGCGCCGGAACACCCAACGAGTCCAAAAACCGCCACAAACCAACCCACGGTTCACGCACGTTAATGTTTTGATCCGCGGGTACAAGCCCGGTGGCGTGGTCGAACACAGCGAACCCGTAGTCACCGTTAACAAACAGGTCTGCAACCTCTGCAAGCTGTTCAGGCTCCGGGGCAATCCCAACCGGAACCAACCCCACCCGGTCATCATCGGCAACACCCAAATCGTTCAGGCGTTGATGGTACGCGTAGGCATCACCCGCGTCTGTTGTGACAATCACTACCCCGTCAACCGTCTTTAGCGGTTGCCTACCCAAAAACGGCTTACCGTCCAACACACTGGCCACAATATTGGCCACAACAAACGATTTACCCACCTTCGACTGTCCGTAAAGGTACGTCAACGAACTGGACACAAGGCCAGGGATCAGAAAAAACCGCGCCGGGTCATCTGGTTCATCAGCCAACTCTGCCAATGTTTTAAGCCCCAAACGATGCTTAGCCAACGACGCCACCCCGGCGTTGGTGAGTTCGCCGGTGGAATCGTCAAAGTAGACACAAGACTGCTTTTCAGCGGTTAACACAAAAATCCTTTCACACAACAACAATGGACACAGCCACCCCGAAGCAGCCGTAAAACATGCCACAACGGGGTTGGCACAGCTCAGACGGGCCTAACCGACGGCCTCAAACTCTGGTTCACGCATGAACGTGTGCATGTACTGGCAAAACAGCATCTCAACAGGTTCACCCACAGGTTTAGACTGTTTGACTGGTTGTGTCCAACACGCTTTTGTGAGCTGTTCCACCGTCGCTGGGTCAGCCGGGTGTTCACGGCTGGCCAGGAATTGGACAAGGTGTTTGCTGTGTTTTTGCTTGTTGCAGCTGGCACAGCACGGGATCAGATTGGTTTTGGCGTGGCCTTTGGACCCTTTCAGACACAACGGTTCCAAATGGTCAATGTTGAAAAACTCAGGTGCGTCTTTGTCCATGCTCAGGACAACACCACAGTACGCACAGCTGTTGGGATCCAAGCCCCGGCGCGTCCACTCTTTCAGCACCTGTTCCTGTGTAACCCGGTAGTTCCGGCGTCCAAGCTGCCTAGCCTGTCTTGCACCGTTGTACAGGCGGCTTTGCAGCGGGGTTCGATCTTTGCCACCTGAACGGTTGGCTGCCAGCTTGCAATCGCGGCAACGGTTTTCGTAGCCGCGGTAGTTGGACTTGTTGGGTGCCATCTGTGTTTCGGGTTTGACCTCGTTGCACGTTCTGCACCGGCGTTTACCCTGTTGTGCGAGCTGTTCGCGTTCGGTGTTGTAGTCTGACTTGTGCAAGTGTTAACCTCTTTCTTGGTTGTGGAGCGGTTTGTTTTTCCACGGGCTTGCACCCCGTGAACACCGCTGTTGTTTGAACAATGAGCACAGCCTGTTGGCTGCTGTTTGCTGCCCCGGTCCATCTGATCCGTTTGCTGCGTTGCATGACCGTGGACAAGGCTAGCCCCTCCAAGTTACTCTTAGCCGAAGGCGAAAGCAAGATAACCGCTT
Organism: Corynebacterium sp. EPI-003-04-2554_SCH2473622; assembly: GCF_001665955.1. Taxonomy (NCBI): domain Bacteria; kingdom Bacillati; phylum Actinomycetota; class Actinomycetes; order Mycobacteriales; family Corynebacteriaceae; genus Corynebacterium; species Corynebacterium sp. EPI-003-04-2554_SCH2473622. The sequence continues at coordinate 95,194 of NZ_LZMN01000043.1, forward strand.
GTGGTGTTTGTCACCTTAGAAACCTGTACAAGACCGGAGACCCGCATTACCTTGCGGTCTGGAACCCGGGGTGAGGGTATACCCCGTGGGGTACACCAACAACACCCGCTACAGGCCCGTCTGAGGCGTTAAACCACCGTGGCAAGGCAATCCCCCAACCGCTTACCTAAAATCGCTTAAACGAGCGTACAGCCAAAACGGCTTTGCAAAACACCCGGTCACAGCCTCGCAAAAACAGCTAAAAACGGCTGGACCAACAGGTACAACCCACCAACCGGTAACCCTGTGCCTGTACCCGGTAGCCGGGGCTGTACCCCGGCGGTAGCACCCGCCTAGCCAACCGGACCAAGCCGGTGCACCTGCACCCGGCAACCCCGAAGCCTGTGCACGCCACAGCCCAACCGAGGCCACCGGAGCGTGTACCCACCCAGCACCCCAGCACCCGCCGGTGCACGGGGCACCGGAGGCCACAGCACCCCGCGTGTGTCCGGCAACCGGTAGCAGCGGTACCAACGAGACCCCATTGCCTTACAACCCCGGCGCGCCGGGGAACCAACCCAACCACGGTTGTCCAGTGTCTAACCGTGTGTCCAATCAGGGTATACCCAGAATGCACACTCACCGGGTAAACAAAACACCGTAAAAACAGGGTGGTTAACAACCCGTTTTGACACGTGTACACCCGGGTCTTAGACTTTGTTTAAACACACAGCGTCGGAACAAGCAAAGGAACACCACCGCTATGGCTATCGTCGGATACAAACGAGTTTCAACGGTTGAACAAAACACCAACCGACAGTTGGACGGGGAACACATTGACAAGGTGTTCATCGACAAGGCCAGTGGCAAAAACAGTCACCGGCCACAGCTGCAAGCAGCCTTGGACTACGTGCGAGACGGTGACACTCTGGTTGTGCACAGCATGGACCGGTTGGCCAGAAACCTTGACGATTTGCGCAGCATCGTAAAACAGCTCACCACCGACGGTGTTCGTGTACGTTTCGTCAAAGAATCACTAACGTTCACGGGTGAAGATTCCCCAATGAACACCATGCTGTTGTCTATGCTTGGTGCGGTTGCAGAGTTTGAACGGTCCATGATTCTGGAACGTCAACGTGAGGGAATAAAAATTGCCCAACAACAGGGCAAATACAAAGGGGGCAAACCAAAACTCAGCGACCAACAGGTTGCAGAACTCAGGGCACGCAAAACCGGAGGGGAAACGGTTACAGCGCTAGCCAAAGAATACGGTGTGACACGCGCCACCGTGTACAACTACCTGGCCAACCGGTAACCAACCCCGCCGGGAACACAACCCCGGTGGGTTTTTGTAGGTCAGGATTTTTCCCCAAAATT
>NZ_LZMN01000044.1:0-4209 GCF_001665955.1 Corynebacterium sp. EPI-003-04-2554_SCH2473622
TTGGGGTTTCTGGGCAAAACGCCACTATTGATGAGGAGCTCACAGCCCGGGAAAACCTCATGCTGGTGGGCCGCCTGTTCCATCTAGGCGATAAGGGTGCGAAAAGGCGCACCGATGAGCTGCTAGAGATTTTTAATTTGGAGCACGCCGCAAACCGCCCGATCAAGGGCTTTTCTGGTGGTATGCGCAGGCGCGCTGATCTGGCGGCGTCTTTAGTAAATGATCCGAAGATTTTGTTCCTGGACGAGCCCACTACAGGCTTGGACCCGGCTGCGCGTTTGTCTTTATGGGAAGTTATCAAACAGCGGGTACGTTCTGGCACTACTTTGCTGCTGACCACACAGTATTTGGAAGAGGCGGACTACTTGGCCGATCAGATCAGCGTGATTGACCAGGGCAAGGTTATTGCCGAAGGCACTGCCGACGAGTTGAAGTCTAGTGTCGGTGGCCAGCGGATCTCCGTGGTGCCGGTTAATCAGGCGGACCACGATTCTGTGCAGAGTTTATTGGATGCGGTTGCGGCTAGTCGCGGGTCGGTGACCATTGATGGCAGCGAGTTGAGTGTGTCTGTGCACGATGGCCCGGCTGCCCTGGAGCAGGTGGTGACCAAGCTGCGCGCGCAGGAGATCGCGGTGCATGATGTGGGAATGTCGCGCCCAAGCCTGGATGAGGTCTTTTTGGATCTCACTGGGCAAAGCGTTACTGGGGAAACCCACGCGAAGCGTACTGACGCTGGGGCGGATTTTCCGGCCCACGGCACGCAAGAATCTGCACAGAAAGGCGGCACTAACTAATGAGCGTTACGAGCCCTACCCCGGCTATTACTTCTTCCCCTGCGATGTGGCTTGCCGACGTCCGTGCGGTGGTTATTCGCAATTTGATTCGGATGCGCCGTTCGCCGGATATCATCGTGTTTACCGTGTTGCAGCCGATCATGTTTGTGTTGCTGTTTTCGCAGGTTTTTGGCGGCGCTATTGATATTCCGGGAATGAGTTATGAAAATTTCTTGATGCCGGGCATTTTTGTGCAGTCGGCAATTTTCGGTTCTACTACCTCGGGCCTTTTTATCGCGAATGATAAGAAGGATGGCTTGATTAGTAGGTATAAGACTTTGCCGATGGCGCGTTCGGCGGTGGTTTTTGGCCGCACGGTGGCTGATATCACGTTGGCGAGTGTCACTTTGTTGGTGATGGTAGTTACTGGCTTGGCGATTGGTTGGCGCCCGGAGTCTTTCTGGGGTTTTGTGCAGGGCTATTTGTTGCTGTTGTTGTTTGTGTGGGCTTTTTCTTGGTTGATGGTCACGTTGGGTTTGGTGGTTCCGCGCCCGGAGGCGATGAATTCGGCGACGTTTATTACGTTGTTTCCGTTGACTTTTTTGTCGAATGCTTTTGTGCCGCAGGAGACGATGCCTACGCCGTTGCGGGTTTTTGCGGAGTGGAATCCTTTGTCTGCTTTGGTGCAGGCGTTGCGTGATTTGTTTGGTAATAATGGCGCGTTGGAGACTCCGGATGTGTGGAGTTTGCAGAATCCGGTTGCGTTGGTGTTGGTTGGCGCTGCGTTGTTTTTTGTGGTTTTTTGTCCGCTTGCGGTGCGGGCTTATGACCGGAAGGCTTAGGCTTTAACGTTTTAGGCGCTTTGGTTATAGCAAAACGGGGCATCCGGTGTGATGGGCACTTGTTGAGAGTGCGTTCACACTAGATGCCCCGTTTGCTTTGGGCATTGTTTGCGTGTAGTACCCGGTTGCCCGGGCTACGCGTCTGGTATCGCCCCGGCCCAGGCCGGGGTTCTACCTTGTCCTAGCTTTGTGCTGGGACTTCCGCGTTATTACTTGCGGTTGAACAGTCCTTGGAACCAGCCGACGATTCCGCGGGACTCTGTCTGCTGCTCACTGGAGGAAGAGGACAGGTCGACCGAGGAACCAGTAGCCGAGGAGGACTGGTTGGCCTGGGTGTTCATGCAGTGCTGGTAGCTCAGGCCGGCTACGGCGATGGCAGCTGCTGCCAGGCCGATGTGGCGGTTTTCGTGAGCGAATTGACCCAGCTGCTGGTTGAACTGGTGCAGACGACCATTGATGTGATCCAGAACATCCAGTGCAGCGCGTCCTTCTGGTCCCATGCTACGGCGCACTTGCTGGTCAATCGCGTGGATTTCGCGGTTGAACTGCTCACGCAGGCCAGCCAGGTGCGGGTTCATGACCAGTTCGTACATGTTGTGCAGTGGCGACAGCAGGATCAGCGGGATGGCGGTGACGCCACCAGCGAACACTGCGCACTGCAGGTGTCGTGGAATGTCGAAGTTGCTGGAACCCAAGGAGGATCCTGGCTTTGGCAGAATGTCGTTGCCCTTGCCGACGTTCACAATAACCTGGTCAGATTCAGCCTTGTCACCTTCCTTCTGCGAAACGATGTACTGCGATTCTGGGGTTGCTCCACCAGGGACATCAATAGACCAATTGCCGTTCTCGTTCACCTTTGTGGTGGTGGAGGAGCCGTTAGGTCCGGTGACCGTGATGGTGGCGCCTGGTTTACCGGTACCAGTGATGGTGTTGTCACCTGGGTTTACTGGGTTGACCGTTGGTGCTTCAGTGAAGACGTCACCTGCGGTGAGGTCTTCTTTATCATCACCAGTCAGTGATGGAAGCTCTCCGAAGTTACCTGGTACGAACTCTTCACCTGTAACTGGTACTTGGGTGATGAAGGACTTGGTTTCTTTGGTTCCATCTGGGTAGGTGATGGAAACCTCGACGACGATTGAGTCGCCTGGCTTAGCATCAGCGCCTGGTTTGACGGTGATGTCGCCGTTTTCTTCCAGGTCTACGTCCCAATCTTGCGTACCCTTGTTGTGGGTTCCGTGGCCCCAGCCAAGATCTACCTTAGTGCCATGAGGCAAGGCATCACCAGTGTTCTTAACCGTGACAGGAGAGCCATCTTCAGGGGTGCTGGTATCAGCCCAGTTAGGCTCGATCATCTCAGCTTGACCGAAAGCTTCCTCAGCGGTGAGTTCGGTTTCTTCAGACTGCAGCATTGGACCGTACTCGCCAAAGTTTCCAGGTACGTACTCTTCACCGGAAACTGGTACCTGAACGATGAATTCTTTAGTCTCCGTTGAACCATCGGCGTAAGTGATTACCACCTGGACCTGGACAGAGTCGCCGTGTTTAGCATCAGCACCTGGAGTGACGGTGATGTCGCCGTTTTCTTCCAGCTCGACATCCCAGTCTTGCGTGCCCTTGTTGTGAAGTCCGTGACCCCAGCCAAGTTCAACTGTGGCGCCATGCGGCAAAGCATCACCGGTGTTGTTAACGGTGACAGCAGAACCGTCTTCAGGTGTATCGGTATCGTTCCACTCTGGGTCAAAACGATCGGCTTGGTCGAAGACATCTCCTGCAGTGATGTCACCAGAATCCTCACCTGTGATTGGACCGAACTCGCCGTGCGTTGTGTTCGGTGTATTCGGACGATCGGAACCTTCACTGTTTGGGTAGTCTGGCTCGCCGAGATTTTCTGGGAAGAATCCTTCAAGGGTCCAAGGGACTTTGACGATGAAAGTCTTGGTCTCGGTGGAGCCGTCTGCGTAGGTGAGTTCCACGTGTACTTCGATGGAGTCCTCTGGCGCTGCATCGCCACCTGGGATCACAGTAATTGATCCATTTTCTTCCAGGCGCACAGTCCAGTCCTGTTCGCCCTTGTTGTGTTCACCGTAGCCAACCAACAGGTCGACATCGGTGTCATGAGGAATCTCATCACCGGTGTTAGGAACGTTCACGCGTGAACCATCATCTGGAAGGTTGGTGTCGTTCCAGTTTGGATCGACGACTTCAGAGATGTCCTTAGTCACCTTCGCATCAATCGGATCCCCAACAGGCTTCTTATCCTTATCAAGAATCTGAACCTTCGCAGGCTTCTCAGTAACACCATCACCCAAAGTTCCCTCAGGAACCGTAACAGTGATCTCACCAGACTGCGGATCAACAGCTACCGTCGCATCATCAACAGGCTGACCATCAACAGTGACGGTACCGCTCATACCCTCAGTCGGATTAGCAACCTTCTGACCAATCTGGGTCGGCTCACCCTCAGGGATGACATTGCCACCCTCAGCAGCATCACCAGAAATAGAAGGAGCAGGAATCTCCTTAGTCACCTTCGCATCAATCGGATCCCCAACAGGCTTCTTATCCTTATCAAGAATCTGAACCTTCGCAGGCTT
>NZ_LZMN01000045.1:0-27807 GCF_001665955.1 Corynebacterium sp. EPI-003-04-2554_SCH2473622
GAGGAACCGATATTGAGCAAAAATAGCGTCGCGCCCGCGTACCCCTTGGAGATCAATGGGGTGACGATACCGCGACCATTACGGGCCATGATGCCCAAGCGGATCTCCTTGACAGGCAACTGGTGCAGGTACCGAGCGAAATTTTTGCTCTGTGTTTGCAGGTCGCGGTAGCTAAGGGCGCCGTCGTCGTCGATAAGAGCGGTGCGGTCCGGGGACACTAGGGCTGCTTGCTCGATCTCACGGGCGGTGGTTAGCCAATAGCGGGCGAGAATGCCAGGGCTGTGCACAAGCGCGGATATACCCTGTTGTGGTGCGATGATGCCGGACTTCCACAGAGCGGGAACGAGCTTTGCTAGCCCTTTGCCGTTGGTGGCAAGGTATTCCAGCCGGTCGCGCAAAGACACAAAATCACACCTTTAATAATCAGCTTGTCGGGATTAATACATATCCATGGCGCACGCCGAGACGCTGCGAGTACCAGGTGGTTACCGGGGACCCAACTAATGGCCAGGATAATAGTTTCTGCTTGGAAAATTACACTACAACTATCGCCACATTAGCGATAATTCGTTACAGATTTCAGGTCAGAGGGATTCGGTACGACTCCGGGCGGATGTGGTGCATTCACGATTAGTGACGGGACAACAAACGCAGGTAAGATTGTTGGCATGACACATAGTGATGATCTTATAGAAGACCAGAAAAACACCTCTGCTGGTCAATCCCAGCAAACCGTGAAGGGCGTCATCGCGCGTTCGAAAGGTGCGGAAGTCGAGACCGTCGACATTGTCATCCCGGCTCCTGGCGCACATGATGTCGTTGTTGCCGTGAAAACTTGTGGTATCTGCCATACCGATTTGGCTTACCGCGATGGCGACATTGAAGATGCCTACCCATTCCTGTTGGGCCATGAAGCTACTGCAGTCGTCGAATCCGTCGGCAGCGAAGTTTCCCACGTCAAAGTTGGCGACACCGTCGTATTGAACTGGCGCGCTGTGTGCGGCGAATGCCGGGCCTGCAAGAAGGGCCAGCCACGTTACTGCTTCGATACCCACAATGCTTCTAAGCCAATGACGCTTGCCGACGGCACCGAGCTCACCGCAGCGTTGGGCATCGGCGCTTTGGCAGAAAAGACACTGGTACACGAAGGGCAGTGCACCGTGATTGATTCGGAGGCCGACGCGGCTGCTTCTGGCTTGCTGGGCTGCGGCGTTATGGCCGGCCTCGGAGCGGCTGTGAATACCGGTGAAGTTACTCGTGGTGAATCCGTGGCTGTGTTCGGCGTCGGTGGCGTCGGCATGGCAGCTATTGCCGGTGCCAGCTTGGTGGGCGCACGCAAAATCATTGCGGTGGACCTGGATGCGCAGAAGCTCGAGCGTGCCCGCGAAGAATTCGGTGCGACCCATACGGTGGATGCCAGTGGCAAGTCGGAAGAAGAAGTTATCGAAGCAGTCCGTGAGCTCACCGATGGCTTTGGTCCTGATGTCACCATCGACGGTGTCGGTATTCCAGCTACTACCCGACAAGCTTTCTACTCCCGTGATCTTGCCGGACGCATGGTCATGGTGGGTGTTCCTGGGCCAGATGCGAAATTCGAGGTTCCAGCTATTGACTTCTTCTCTCGCGGCGGCGCGTTGAAGCCATCCTGGTACGGCGATTGCCTGCCAGAGCGTGACTTCCCGTTGTACGCTGATTTGGCTAAGCAGGGACGCTTCCCACTGGACAAATTCGTTGACGAACGCATTACCCTGAATGATGTAGAGAAAGCATTCGCAACCATGAAGGCAGGCAAAGTCCTGCGTAGCGTAGTAGAGGTGTAACACATGCGTATTGACCATCTAGTGACTTCTGGAAAGTTCAAACTCGACGGCAATGAATGGGACGTCGACAACAACGTCTTCATCGTCGGCGACCAGGATTGCTGGATCATCGACCCTTCGCATGAATTCGATACCATCGTCGGTGCCGTGGAAAACCGTAACGTCAAAGGCATTATTTTGACGCATGGCCACAGCGATCACGTCGATATTGCCCCCCAGGTCGCGGATCATTTCGGGGTGGAAATGTATATGCACCCAGATGACGAGATGCTGTGGGAAGAAGCTAACGGCGATCGTTCATTCGCCCGTCTTGCCGACGGCGACACCTTCGACGTAGAAGGCAGCACGCTGAAGGTTCTACACACCCCGGGACACTCGCCAGGTTCCTGTGTGTTGTACTGCGAAGATGATGCAAAGATCTTTGCCGGCGATACCCTGTTTTCTGGTGGTCCGGGTGCAACCGACAAGAAGTACTCGGATTTCGGGACCATCATTGAGTCGCTGAAATCCAAGGTATTCACCCTGCCGGACGAAACTAAGGTCTTGCCCGGCCACGGTGATTTCACAACGGTCGGTGAAGAATTCTCGCGCCTCGACGAATACATCGAGCGCGGCTATTAAGCACTCTGAGCGCTGGAAGCACTACGCTCAGCGCTCAGAGTTCTGCGGTTATTGGATGCACAGTCCGATGACTATTGTGAGACGTCAGCAGCTGAAGTTTTTGTGCTGCTGGCGTCTTTATCTTTATCGTCTTTTTTCCGCAGACCCATAATCAGCACAATGATGATCAACGCTACGAGCACGATGATCGCTAATGTGAGGTCAGACAAGTGTGCAAACTGCATGACCCATTCCTGAATACGTGCTTGCGCGTCGGTGCTTAGCGGCCCGCCCCAGGCCGAGGTGCCGTGGCTGAAGATGAACAAGAAGCCGATGGCAATAAATAGCGCACCGGAGATCATGGAAACCAGGTGGGTGGTGAATGGGCCGATTTTGATTGGCTTTGGGCGCATTTTGGTGCCCAAGTCCATCTTTTCCCACAATAAGGCGAGAACGAACAGTGGGATGGCCATGCCGACGGCATACGCTGCCATGATCGCCGCGCCGTACCAGGCTGAGGCGGATACCGCGGCGGTGGTCAGCACAGCGCCCAGCAGAGGTCCGGCGCAGAAACCGGCGAAGCCATAAACTGCGCCTAAGAAAAACACTGCGCCTGGGCCGGAGCCTTTGGCTTTCGACGACAGGTTAGAAAAGGGCAGGCTGAAGCCTCCACCAAAGAAAGTGTAGATGCCGAGCGCAATGATGATGATTCCGCCAATCAGGATGATCGTGGACCGATGATCAACCATGAATGCGCCGATGCTGCCTACACCAGCCCCAATAGGCACCAGAACGGTGATGAGACCAGCCAAAAAGATCAAAGTCTTGAATACCAAATGGCGGAGTGAATCGAAGGCATAAGCGAAAAATGCTGGTAGCAGTAATGCTGAGCACGGGCTGATCAGCGAGAGCACTCCCGCGAGCAAGGCACCAAAAAGACCAACTTCAATCATCTATCAGCCCAACCTTTCTACTTGGATTTAGGGTGAGGCACGGTGCCGTCGGCAACCTTGGCTAGCTGGCGGTAAACCTCATCTTCGAAAACTTCATAGGGCTGTGCGCCAGAAATGAAGCGATCACCAAGAATAAATGCTGGGGTACCGCGCATGCCGATGGACGATGCGTAGTGCAGAGCCTGGCGCACCACATCGCGGTATTCCTCGTTTTCGATTTCTGTGCGGAATTTCTCCAGATCTTCTATGCCAGCCTCTTTGGCAAAACGCACATAGTCAGCAACGTCATAGCCAGGGTGGCCGCCGGTCTGGTTGTCGTAGGTGTTGTTGTAGAGCACATCATGAAATTCATAGAACTTACCCTGGTTACCAGCGGCGCGGCCTGCCTGTGCGCCAGTTTCCGCATGTGGGCCATTAACCGGCAAGTCATTCCATTCGATGCGCAGTAGACCAGTGTCTACGAATTTTTCTTTCAACTTCGGAGCGGTCTCAACCGCGAATCGGGTGCAGAAAGGGCACTCAAAATCGGAAAATTCTGACAGCACCACCGGTGCATCGAGAGCACCCATCGCAAAAGGATCTTCGGCATTACGACGATGCACGTTCAAAATGTCGTCATTCGACGTGATCTCGGCACCAGGGCCGATGACGGTTGGATCCGGGGAATTTGGTCGTGAGAAATCTGTGCCGGGTTCTACCTGTTTGGCGAGCTCGCGGGCTTGTTCTGGGGAGTATTCACCACCCGGCATAGGAGTCGACTGCGAATCCGAATTACCAGACTGTGCGGAGCTTGGAACCTGTGGACCGTGCATCGCATCTTGGCCACCGGCGCTCGTGGATTCATCGCCGCCGGAGCGTACCACGGCGACGACAATGAGCACGGCCAGCGCCACTACCAGGGCGATTAACGTCCAGAGAAGCGCGGGCTTGCGCTGGAAAGCGTTACGTGAAGAGGACATTTCAACCTTCGTCTATCGGGAACTGACAGGCGGGTTGGGCCTGCGAGCACATTAATCTTCCCGGGCTGCGCGCTCTAAATAAGAGCCATAGCCGGACTTGATTAATGGTTGCGCTAAGTCCAACAATTCCCGGGCGCTAATAAATCCCTCTCGGTAGGCAGAAACTTCCGGGGATCCGATGATAACTCCGGTGCGTTTTTGTAAAACCTCCACGTACGCTGCAGCTTCGGACATCGAGTCCACGGTTCCTGTGTCTAACCACACATCTCCGCGTTGCATTCGTTGGACAGATAATTGCCCCCGGTTGAGGTATTCCTCGTTGATCGCTGTGATCTCAAGTTCGCCGCGCGCCGAAGGCTTGATCGATTTGGCGATCTCTACAACTGAGTTGTCGTAAAAATACAAGCCGACCACAGCATAGGGTGACGTTGGGTTGGCCGGTTTTTCTTCGATGGACAGCGCACGGCCTGCTGGAGAGAACTCGACGACGCCGTAACGCTGCGGGTCAGCAACTTCATAGGCGAAAATAATTCCCCCTTGGGGGTCATGGCATTGTGGTAGCGCCCCAGAAAATCCATGACCATCAAAAATATTATCCCCCAGCACCAAAGCAACGTCGTCATCGCCAATGAAGTCTTCGCCGATCAAAAATGCTTGCGCCAGCCCCTCTGGACGCGGTTGAATCTCATAATCCAACAGCAGCCCCCACTGCGAGCCGTCGCCAAGCAAACGCTGAAAAGCAGGCGCATCCTCTGGGGTGGTGATGATCAGAATTTCCCGAATCCCGGCCTGGATTAGCGTGGACAGCGGGTAGTAGACCATCGGCTTGTCGTAGATCGGCATGAGCTGCTTAGAAATCCCCTGCGTAATCGGGTACAGCCGCGTGCCGGAGCCGCCTGCCAGGATGATGCCTTTCATAGCCACCTATGTTGCCAGATACAGCGCGAGGCTGGCGCGCCAATTGCTGGGCTGAAAACCAGTGGCTTTGATTTTGCTTAGGTCCAGGGTAGATTCTGCCGGTCGGGCGGCCTGGTCCTGGCCGTATTCTGCACTGCTAACCGGGGTGACATCAGCAGGGTCGCCACCGCAGCCAATGAAAACGGCCATGGCGATCTCATCCCGCGAAGCCGTGTCGCCATCCGAGCTCAAGTTGTACACGCCATAAGGAGCACCGGTATCTAACAAATGCATGATGCCCCGTGCCAGATCCCGGGCGTCCGTTGGCCGACCGCGCTGGTCACAAACCACCTTGGGCTTCTTTCCGGCACGGGCGAGAGCAGCCATGGTGGCAATGAAATTTCCGCTATCGCCAAAAACCCAAGAGGTACGCACCACGTAATGCCGCGGGGTTGTCTGCGCTGCGGTATCTCCGGCGGCTTTGCTAGCACCATAAGCAGACAGCGGGGAAGCGATTTCATCTTCTCCGTGGATCTCGTGCTGGCCGTCGAAAATATAATCCGAGGACACATGCACCAAAGTCAGGTTGTGCTCGTTAGCGATTGTTGCCAGTTTGGCCGGGGCGGCAGCGTTGACGGCCCAGGCCCCAGCCCGGTCGGTTTCGGCGCCGTTGACGTCGTTATAAGCAGCGGTATTAATGATCGCTTGGTACTGTCGCCAGTCTCGAGCCGGAGGAGCAGTGATGTCGAACTCCGTGCGTGAACAAAACTCCACGTGATTATGGTTCCGCAGGGCGTGGCGCAGCGCCTTTCCTAGTTGCCCGTCGGCACCGGTCACCAGAATCTTCCGGGGTGGCATCGGGGTAGCGTCGGCAAGCTGCGGATGCTGGCGATCTTTGTCGGAGATTTCGCTCGGCTTCAGCGGCCAATCGATCATATCCAGGTTCACGCTGGTGTAGCTGGCCTCGGGGGAATAGTGGTCATTAACCAGGTAAGTGTAACTGGTGGCGTCGTGCAGAGCTTGAAAACCATTCGCGACACCCCGGGGAACAAAGACCGCAGTATCTGGTTCGATGCGCTGCGTGACGGTTGCGCCGTACGTCGGTGAGTCTGCGCGCAGATCACACCAAGCACCAAACACAGCACCGGTGGCTACAGAAACGAGCTTATCCCACGGTTCAGCGTGTAAACCGCGGGTGACACCGGCTTTTTCGTTAAACGAAATATTGTTTTGTACTGGTCCGAAATCAGGTAGCCCCGCGGCGACGAAAGCTTGCCGCTGCCAGTTTTCTTTAAACCACCCGCGGGCATCTTTATGCAGCTCGAGATTAATAATCAGCAGGCCATCGATGCCTGTGGTGTGTACTTGTGCACCACGATGCTCTGGTGTCATTTTCGTTGTCACTGCTTATTGCCCTCGCTTTGCGTAATTGTTTTCCACTGCTTCTTTCGCGTCCTGCCACCACGTGCGGTGACTGCGGTACCAGTCGATCGTGCTCTCCAAGCCCTCCCGCAAATCAGTGTAGTGTGGCCGCCATCCCAGCTCTTCAGTGATTTTTCTGGGGTCGATAGCATAGCGTTGGTCGTGTCCCGGGCGGTCGGCGACGTGTTCGAAGCCTGTGGCGCCATCGCTGCCCATGAGTTCACAAATGAGCTGGATTACCGAGAGATTGTTGGCTTCGCCGTGAGCGCCAATATTGTAAGTCTCGCCAATCTTGCCACGTTCTAGGATTGCGTGCACCGCCCGATTGTGGTCGTCGACATGAATCCAGTCGCGTACTTGTGCACCCGTGCCGTAGAGCTTCGGCGTGCGGCCAGACAGAATATTGGTAATTTGCCGAGGGATGAATTTCTCTATGTGCTGGTAAGCGCCATAGTTATTGGAGCAGTTCGAGATTGTTGCGCGGATGCCGAAGGAACGCACCCAAGCACGGACCAGGTGGTCGGAACCGGCTTTGGTTGCAGAATAAGGGCTGGAAGGCCGGTATGCGGTGGACTCGGTGAATTGCTCGCCGGAATCGAGTGCGAGATCACCGAAAACCTCGTCGGTAGAGATGTGGTGAAAACGCTTATCGTACTTCCGCACCGCCTCGAGCAGGCAATACGTGCCGACGATGTTGGTCTGCACGAACGGTGATGGGTCGCGCAGAGAATTGTCATTGTGGGATTCGGCGGCAAAATGTACCACGGTGTCCGCACGTTGCACTAGCTTGTCGACGAGCCCCGCATCAGCGATATCGCCAACTACAAGTTCGCAGTCAATTCCATTCAGGTTGGCGCGGTTGCCGGAATAAGTCAGTTTATCCAGCACGATTACGTGGATTTCGGGATACAGTTTGCGGGTTAGGCGCACGAAATTGGTGCCGATGAACCCGGCTCCGCCGGTGACAAGCATGGTGGACATGCCACTAGTTTAAGGCAGGTCCGATAGCTGGCAAGGGATAGTAGAAAGTTCGGCAAGGCCTGGCAGGACCTGGCATGGCGGGGCCTTGCCGAGCATGGCATGACAAAAAATCACTAGCCGTGCAATACACAAAGACCACAATCACCGGGTGCCTGGCGATTGTGGTCTGCTGAATCAGCGATGCTATTTGATGCTGTTCCTAGCGCTGGTTCTGGTCTTATTGCTTATTGCTCGATGCCGAATGCGTTTGCAAAGGTTGGCCAGGAGGTGCGCAGGTCATCCTGCCAGTAGGACCAAGTATGGGTGCCAACTGCTGGCTTGTGGTGATGCACCGGAATGCCCAAGTGGTTCAGCTTGGCCACGAAGCGGTGGGTGCAGGCGTTGGTGACAGCTTCGATACCGCCGCCGGCGATAGCGAGGTTGGCCTGGTTGGCCGACAGAGCTTGTTCTGGGATGCCCTGTGCGCGCAGACCTTCTGCAGTCTCGCGTTCACCAATCAAACCGGTGGCGTTAGAAACGTAGATCGCGGTGCCACGCAGGAACTCAGCCTGTAGCAGGGCGTCGTTTTCCAGTGCGCGTTGTGAACCCATTGGGCCCCAGACCTGATCTGGGTGTGCGCCGCCGCGGTTGACGGTCAGCCCAACAGAAGCACGTCCAATAGGGGAGTTGGTTTCAGCACAACCCGAGAACGAGCCGGTGGCGTCGAACATGCCTGGGTTGTGAGCGGCCAGCAAAAGCGAGCTGGTGGCAGACATCGACATGCCAGCAATGCCACGCTTACCGTTTGCGCCCAAGTAATTCTCGATTGGTCCAGGAAGCTCGTTGATCAGGAAGGTCTCCCACTTCTGTGGGCCTTGCAGGTATTTGCTACCGGTAGGGGTTTCGTTCCAGTCTGTGTAGTAAGAAAACGCACCGCGCATAGGAATGACGACGTTGATGTTCTTTTCCAGGTAGAAATCAACCACATCGGTTTGTGCGATCCAGTTGGCGGACTGCTCGCCACCACCGGCACCATTAAGCAGGTACAGGGTTGGGCGTGGGCCAGCTGATTCATCAGCCTTGATTGTTACGACCGGGATCTTCCGGTCCATGGAAGGCGAGTAGACCGTGACTTCCTGTACGCGGTTGCCCTTCTCCGCAATGACTTGACGCCAAGATTCGTCGTCGAATTCTGCTGGCAGGATTTCCTCGCTGACAGTGCCAGCCGGAATGGTGTTCTCGGCGGCTGGTTGCTGAACAGCACCTTGGGCGATGCCAGCTTGTGGGGCCGGTTGGGCAATGCCAGATACCGGGGTCAGCGCCAATGTGCTGATTGCAGCGGCGGCAACGGCGACGTTGCGAAGTTTCATGCGTGATCCTTACACAGTGTGAAGACTTAAACGGTGAAGACTTAAACGTGGAAACGTAAAACTCAATAACAGTTGGATAGTAGCTTAGCGTATGGCGAGTATTAGGGACATGTCTTCCGCTAATCGCGTGCGCTATTGAATATGTCGTCCTAAGCGGGCTCTTTGTTACTTCGGTGTTTTGTTACTGAACTGTTCTGGTACTGCACTGTTTTATTACTCCGCTGTTAAGATTTTGTCAGACAAAAGGGCATGACCAAAAAACGTTTCGAGCAAAAATCTTGCAGTTGGGGTGGGCCTGGAATAGGCTAAATTCTGCTTCACCCAGAGGGTGCCGTTTTCTGAACTTCTGCAGACTTTCGTATTTTCCCGGCAGCTCCGTAGAAAATTAGTTCCGTAGCCAACGCGGGCATGACGTTGCCGATGGTGCACAGGATGCAGAAAATTCTTAGACCTGAATCAGACCTGACCCAGACCTGAAAGAGTATTGACAATGCAGCTAGATAACCTGATCGTGATGTCCAACAACTTCTTCGGCCCAGCTATCCACGAGTTCTTTGCTGGTTTTGCAAAATTGAGTGCAGTACTACATCTGATCTAGTTTTTGCAGCTCGCCGTCAGCGGATTCTGGTTGTTGCAGCAACGACGCGGATTAACAACCGCCAAGATTAGCAACGACCACTATTAGCGAGGGCGAAGACTTACGGCGAACGTAATTAGGCACCTGCGGTAGCTCCGGTAGACTCTCGGAATTTCTTCCCGCGGGTGCTTTCACATGTCTGCAGGGATTACGTATGCTGGAGACCGTGACTAAAGAACATTATGATCTCGTTGTACTCGGCGCCGGACCAGGTGGATACGTTGCCGCCATCCGCGCTGCCCAGCTAGGCAAGAAAGTTGCTGTCGTCGAAAAGCAATACTGG
This sequence comes from Corynebacterium sp. EPI-003-04-2554_SCH2473622, assembly GCF_001665955.1. Taxonomy (NCBI): domain Bacteria; kingdom Bacillati; phylum Actinomycetota; class Actinomycetes; order Mycobacteriales; family Corynebacteriaceae; genus Corynebacterium; species Corynebacterium sp. EPI-003-04-2554_SCH2473622. The sequence continues at coordinate 9,902 of NZ_LZMN01000045.1, forward strand.
GGCGGAGTCTGCCTCAATGTTGGTTGTATCCCTTCGAAGGCGCTGCTGAAAAACGCTGAGGTTGCCCACACTTTCAACCATGAGGCCAAAGACTTCGGCATCTCCGGTGACGTTTCTTTCGACTTCCCGACTGCGCACAAGCGTTCGCGCAAAGTCTCGAAAAAGATCGTCGGTGGCATCCACTATTTGATGAAGAAAAACAAGATTCAGGAAATCAATGGCCTGGGTCATTTCAAAGATGCCAAGACCATCGAAGTGAAAGAAGGCGACGACGAGGGTAAAACCCTGACCTTCGACGACTGCATCATCGCGACTGGTTCCGTCGTTAAGACTCTTCCTGGCATTGAGCTGGGTGGAAATATTGTCTCTTATGAAGAGCAAATCCTGGATGAAAATGCGCCAGAATCCATCGTAATTGTGGGTGCTGGTGCCATCGGCATGGAATTTGCTTATGTTTTGGCAAACTACGGCGTGGACGTCACCGTCGTTGAATTTATGGACCGGGTACTTCCAAACGAAGATGCGGATGTATCCAAGGAGATTGCTAAACAGTACAAGAAGCTTGGCGTGAAGCTGCTGACCAGCTATAAGACCACCTCTGTGAAAGACAACGGCGATAACGTCACCGTTGAGGTGGAGTCTAAGGATGGCAAGAAGCAAGACACGCTGACCGTTGATCGCTGCCTGGTTGCGGTTGGTTTTGCCCCACGGGTGGAGGGCTATGGCCTGGAAAACACCGGTGTGGAACTGACCGAGCGAGGCGCTATTGCAATCGACGAGCGTATGCGTACCAACGTGGACGGTATTTACGCCATTGGCGATGTTACTGCGAAGCTGCAGTTGGCTCACGTTGCTGAAGCGCAGGGTGTAGTTGCTGCCGAGACCATCGGCGGAGTGGAAACCCAGGAATTGGGCGATTACCAGATGATGCCACGTGCAACTTTCTGTAACCCACAGGTCGCTTCCTTTGGTTACACCGAAGAAGCGGCGAAGGAGAAGTGGCCGGATCGCGACATTAAGGTTGCCACCTTCCCGTTCTCTGCAAACGGTAAAGCGCTTGGTCTAAATGAGTCTGCAGGTTTCACTAAGCTCATCGCTGACGGCGAATTTGGCGAGCTTCTCGGCGCCCACTTGGTTGGTTCCAATGTTTCCGAGCTACTGCCGCAATTGACTCTTGCGCAGCGCTTCGACCTGACCGCGGGCGAAATTGCGCGCAACGTGCACACGCACCCAACGTTGTCCGAGGGTATGAAAGAAACCGCGCACGGCGTTGCTGATGGCCACATGATTAACCTCTAGAGCCTGTCGCTTAAAGAAAGTTTTACGGCCGCTCTACCGTTTTTGTTGACGGTAGGGTGGTCGTTTTCTTATGGGGTACTGTCCGAAAGTTTGACGCAGTATGGGTGAATGCTGGCTAGCTAAAAAATTGCTGTGCGTAAAGTCACATATCTTGCGGTTGAGTGATGGGCTCAGGTTGGCTTGCAGCTAAGGGTCGTGGCAGTAGCGATATTGTTGTTGTCGTTTAAGCCAAGCCTCACATAAAGCACCCCCGAAAACGTGACCGAAGTAGGCTAAAAACGCACCCAGCACGGTATTTTGGTTCGCGTCAACACCCCCGATCACCGTATGGTTAAAGCGACAATGGAGGTGCCATGACAATAAAGAATCCTGATCGTGAGGCAATCGCTCACGGAAAAATCTCGAACGAAAAAATTCGTGAATCGCCAGCAGTGCCAACTTGGGCCATCAAGCTGATTATGGCGATCACTGGCCTGTTGTTTGTGCTGTTCACGCTCGGACATATGGCTGGAAACTTGAAGCTCTACGCTCCAGCACATGATGGTGTACCGGCGCTAGATGAATACGGTGAGTTCCTTCGTAGCCTTGGTTCGCCATTGCTGCCGGAAGAAGCTTTCCTGTGGGGCTTCCGTCTCGTCTTGTTGGCTGCGCTGATTCTGCACGTTTGGGGTGCGTTTGCCCTGATCAGCCGCGCAAAGCAATCCCGCGGTAAGTTCAACCGCACCAACCTGATGGGCGGCGTAGATTCCTTCGCTACCCGCACCATGCTGGTTACTGGCCTGTTCCTTCTGCTGTTCGTCTGCTTCCACTTGCTGGACCTGACTTTGGGAGTTGCACCAGCGGCGACCGAACAGTTCGTGCACGGTGAAGTTCACGCCAACATGGTGGCTACCTTCAGCCGTTGGCCAGTCACCATCTTCTACGTGGTTGCCATGTGCTTGCTGTTCCTGCACATGTCTCACGGTATTCGCTTGGCCGTCTCGGACTTGGGCATCACTGGCCATAAGTGGCGTCAGACTTTCGTCGTGATTGCTTATGTCATCCCAGCAGTGGTTGTCATCGGCAACATCGTCATGCCTTTGTCCGTCCTGTTTGGTTGGGTGAGCTAGAACCTCACCAAGCGCTGACATAGTTCACGCGCCGCTAAAGTTCTAGCCAGATCGGAAAGATAGATTATGAGCAACACAGATACTTCGACTCGTAAAGAGTTCCGCCAGCCAGACTCTATTGTCGATGGGGTCACTCCGGGCGACATCCTGGAAAACGCGGAACCAAAAGGTGTTCCCATGCGGGACATGTGGAATTACCACAAAGACCACATGAACTTGGTTTCTCCACTGAACCGCCGCAAATTCACAGTCATCATCGTCGGCACCGGCCTATCCGGTGGTGCAGCTGCCGCAGCTCTCGGTGAGCTGGGCTATGACGTGAAGGTTTTCTCTTACCACGATTCACCTCGTCGTGCGCACTCCATTGCAGCACAGGGTGGTGTGAACTCTGCTCGTGGTAAGAAGGTCGATAATGACTCCGCTTACCGGCACGTGAAAGACACGGTTAAGGGCGGCGACTACCGTTGCCGTGAATCTGACTGTTGGCGCTTGGCGCTGGAGTCCGGTCGCGTTATCGACCACATGAACGCCATCGGTGCACCGTTTGCCCGTGAATATGGCGGAACCCTGGCCACCCGTTCCTTCGGTGGTGTGCAGGTTTCCCGAACCTACTACACCCGTGGACAAACTGGTCAGCAGCTGCAGCTGTCGACCACCTCGGCTCTGTACCGGCAGATCGGCCTGGGCAACGTAGAAATGTTTGCACACCATGACATGCAGGACATCATCGTCCGCGAAGTTGATGGTGTGAAACACTGCGATGGCATCGTCACCCGCAACCTGATTGACGGTGAGATTAAGGCCTTTACCGGTCACGCGACCGTCATCGCAACCGGTGGTTACGGCAACGTCTACCACATGTCGACGCTGGCTAAGAACTCAAACGCAGGCGCCATGATGCGTGCGTATGAGCGTGGCGCTTACTTGGCATCACCTGCTTATATTCAATTCCACCCAACTGGCCTGCCGGTCAACTCCACCTGGCAGTCGAAGACGACACTGATGTCGGAATCGTTGCGTAACGACGGTCGTATTTGGTCGCCAAAGAAAGAAGGCGACGACCGCGACCCGAACTCTATTCCAGAGGATGAGCGCGACTACTTCTTGGAGCGTCGTTACCCAGCCTTCGGCAACTTGGTTCCGCGTGACGTGGCTTCCCGTGCACTGTCGCAGCAGATCAACGCCGGCCTAGGCGTAGGTCCTATGCAGAACTCCTGCTACCTGGATTTCCGCGATGCTATTGAGCGTCTGGGTAAGGAAACCGTGCGTTCGCGCTACTCCAACCTCTTCCAGATGTACGAAGAGTCGATTGGTGAGGACCCATACGAGACTCCGATGCGCATTGCACCGACTTGCCACTTCACCATGGGCGGTTTGTGGACCGACTTCAATGAAATGACTTCGATCGACGGGTTGTTCGCTGCCGGTGAGGCTTCGTGGACCTACCACGGTGCTAACCGTCTGGGAGCGAACTCGCTGTTGTCGGCATCGGTTGACGGCTGGTTTACCTTGCCGTTCACGATTCCGAACTATTTGGCTGAGCACCTTGGCGAAGAGAAGCTGGCAGAAGACTCTGCAGAGGCGCAGGAAGTCGTCGAAGAGGTCAAGGATCGCCTAAACCGCTTGATGAATATTCAAGGCGAAGATCCACACGGTGCGGAGCACTATCACCGCCAGCTCGGCGAGGTTCTGTACTGGGGTTGTGGTGTTTCGCGTAACGTCGACGACCTCAAGACCTCCATCGAAAAGATCCGTGAAATCCGTCGTGATTTCTGGGCGAATGTTCGCGTAACCGGCCAGTTGCATGATATGAACCAGGATCTCGAATACGCGCAGCGTGTAGCCGACTACCTTGACCTCGGTGAGCTGATGTGTGTCGACGCACTGGATCGCAACGAGTCCGCTGGAGCTCACTACCGCGACGACCACCTTTCCGAAGACGGTGAGGCAGAGCGTGACGACGAAAACTGGTGTTTCGTATCCGCATGGCAACCAAATGGCCCGGAGAAGTTCATCCGCCACGCTGACCCGCTGTACTTCGACTCGATCCCGCTGATGACAAGGAACTACAAGTAATGAAATTGACACTTGAAGTCTGGCGTCAGGCCGGACCTACGCAAGAAGGCAGCTTCGAGACCGTCCAGGTTGACGACGCCGTCGAGCAGATGTCCATCCTGGAGCTGTTGGACCACGTCAACACCGGACGTATCGAAGACAACAAAGAACCATTTGCGTTCGCATCGGACTGCCGTGAAGGTATCTGTGGAACCTGTGGTTTGCTAATCAACGGTCGCCCACACGGGCCAGGCCAGAACACCCCGGCATGCCAGCAGCGTTTGTTCCAATTCAATGACGGCGACACCTTGCGCTTGGAGCCGCTTCGCTCCGCAGCCTTCCCCGTCATCAAGGACATGGTTGTAGACCGTTCCGCTCTGGACGACATCATGCACCAGGGTGGCTACGTTTCCATGGATGCCGGTACCGCACCAGATGCCGATACCTTGCTGCAAAACTCCCAGGATAACGAATTGGCACTGGATCATGCAGCCTGCATCGGCTGCGGTGCTTGTGTGGCCGCTTGCCCGAATGGTGCTGCACACTTGTTCACTGGCGCCAAGCTGGTGCACCTGTCAATGTCGCCACTCGGAGCTAAGGAACGTGGTAAGCGCGCCCGTAACATGGTGGACGAGCTGGAGCGGAACTTCGGTGGTTGTTCGCTATACGGCGAATGTGCCGATGTTTGCCCAGCGGGCATCCCGCTGACCGCGGTTTCCGCAGTTACCCGTGAGCGTGCCCGTGCGGCGTTCCGCTCGAAGGACGACTAACACGAATTAAAAGTGCCGACGCAGCGTGTTATGCGCAGCTATTTTGCTTGTGCACACACGGTTCGGCACCACTTTTGCTGGCAGCAAATCTAGACTAGAGTTGTCACTAGTGATACAGAAGAAAGGCTTTGGCACCCCATGAGCACCAATGAACAAGTAGCGGACTTCGCTGCGGAGACCTACCCAAGCTATTCGCAGGAACTGCACCACAGCTACATCGAGGGCTACAACCCAGTTTCCTTGGGCGCGCCGCACTCTTCGCTGTTGCGTAATTCGACTTGGATTGGCATGGGCCTTCTTCTCGGCTTCTTCCCGTTCGCTGGCACCCTGATTTGGGGTATCAGCACGGGTATTTGGGATGCCGGTACCGCAGCTAATTACTCCACTATTTTGACCATCATTGGCGCCATTGGTGTTGTTGTTACTTTGGTCGGTGGTTTTGGTTCGATCCACTTTGGTCGCCGGTATTACCGTCAATATGTGAAGGAAACCGGCCGCACCTCCTAACGCGCCTTTCCTGCCAGCCTCGCCCCGCACCTGCTAGATGCCTACCGCGTCTAGGCAGGGCGGGGCTTTTCGTAGTTCGAGACAACGCCCTCAAGAATCCGAGCGGAGACCACGCAGAATATGAATCCCCCGAAACACAGCATCGCCGCTAAACGCACGGCCGCGAAAAGCACTGCCGCGGAAAGCACTGCTGGCAAAAACGCTTTTGCAAACAGCTCTTCGGTAAACCACGCAGCTGCTAACAATGCTGCACCCACAGACCAGCAACGTGCTCTTGAACTACGCAAGCACAAGATATTCGTTACCAGCCTATTGGTGCTGGCTGCTGCGATATTTCTGGGCTGTTCCTGGTGGCAAAGCCAGCCGGGTGATACCCCAGGGTGGGTTGGTTATGTGCGCGCCGCCGCAGAAGCCGGCATGGTCGGTGGCTTGGCGGACTGGTTTGCAGTGACCGCTTTGTTCCGGCACCCGATGGGCCTACCGATCCCGCACACGGCATTGATTCGCAAAAAGAAGGACCAGTTAGGTGATTCGCTGTCGCAATTTGTTGGCGATAATTTTCTCAATGCTGAATTAATCACTTCCAAGGTGCGTGCAGCCAAATTGCCGGAATGGTTGGGGGCGTGGCTAAGCGAACGCGAAAACGCTGAGAAAGTCTCCCGGGAAGTGGGCAAGCTGACCACGAATATTGTGCGAGCCATCGACGCGCAAGAGGCCGAAGAACTTATCCAGCGGCACTTGATCGATAAGGCTGCCGAGCCGATATGGGGCCCGCCACTAGGACGTACGCTCGACGCCTTGATCGATGAAGGCAAGTTAGAACCAGTTGTTGACGAAGTTGTGACCTGGGCGAAGAGCAAGATTGACGATTCGGAGGAGTCGATTGTCACCTTGATCAACGATCGCATGCCGACTTGGGCTCCGCGTTTTGCTCGGCAATTGGTGGGAGAGAAAGTTTTCCGCGAGATGGCGTCGTTTATCAGGGAAGTGGAGGCCGACCCGCAACATCCTGCACGGAAATCCATTCGCAAAGGGCTACGCCAACTGTCGTATGATCTACAGTTTGATGCCACGATGATTAGCCGGGTAGAAGAATGGAAGGCAGAGATCCGCGGTTCACGCGCGGTGAAGGCGTTACCGGAAATGTTGTGGGATAAGGCTTCAACAGGTTTGCTGAGCGCTGCCGAAGATCAAGAGTCTACGCTGCGCCAGAAGATCGTGGAACTGTGCGTGCGCTGGGGAGAAAATATCCGTGCCGATGCTGAACTGCGTGGTTCGTTGGACCGGAGAATCAACTCTGCAGTGGAATTTTTGGCGAATAACTATTCTTCGGAAGTCACAGGACTCATTTCTGAGACAATCGCGCGCTGGGATGCTGATGAAGCCAGCGAGAAAATTGAGCTTATGGTGGGTAAAGATCTGCAGTTTATTCGGCTTAACGGCACCGTTGTTGGTGCGCTGGCTGGCTTGGTTATCTACACTGTCAATCAGTTACTGTTTGGCGCTTAAACAAAAAACACAACCGGGGTGAGCGCCCACCATGTCAACCCCACCATGTCAACCCGCTAGGCACGACCCCCAGAGGACAGATGGAGTATCACTATGACTGATAAGCGCAAGCGATTTTCGGCGGACGACATTGTTGATTTGCTCAAGCAGACTGGTTCCTCTTTGCGTTCTGTAGCTGGCGAATTTGCGGAAAATGCCGCTCAGAATTATCACGATCGTGATGCCATTGGCACAGCGAAAAACGCAGCGCGCCAAACCGCGCAGGATTTCCGCGGCATTGATAGTTTCGACGATTTGAAAGAAACCGGTTCGAAGCTGTGGAAGCGTGGTAAATACTTGGGCAGCGAATTCGGTTCTGAGTTACGCGATGCCGTCGCGAAAACCCGGGATAGTGAAGCAGTAAGCGAGGCCAAAGCAAGACTGCGCAAGTTTCCTAGGCGGGGGAAAGATGCTGATGCTGCCGCGAAAAACAGGCAGCCACATATTATTGAGGGCGAAGTTGTTGATATCGACGGCCACAAGCCGGACTAAACCGGCTCCCCGGCGCCGGCTGATGGCGCCCGCCAGTATCTCGCGCGAATGCGCGTGCGTGTGATAATTTTCGCTAGTTAGACTAATCGTATTCCGAGGGACCCCGACACCACATGATTGTTGACGTATTATCGCAAGCCAATTTCGCTGCTGAACAGACCCAGCACTTGGCACAACTGCCACCTAGTGGGCCTTCGTTAGAGCCTTGGCAGTCTAATCTCTTGTACGGCTTGTTTTGGCTGCAACAGGGGCTTTATTCTCTGGTGGCCATTGCCGGTTTGGCTGGCGCTATTTCGGCGGCTATGACCCGTGACGACGCCTTTGATGCGGATTCCCGCCAATCAAAGATGGTGTGGGTTGCGATGTTGGCTGCCTCCGCATTTATCGTGCCGATGCCGATTCCGATTTTGCCGTGGGTCGGCATGGTGGTTATCGGTATTTACTGGTTTGACGTTCGCCCTTCGCTCAAAGCCTTGATCAACGGCGAATATCGCTGGGATTAGGCCTGTGCGCTTCGCCCTATAGCAGCAGATGATGTGGAACTAAAAGATGGAAGAAAACTGGTTACATCAGTTTCTTGCGTGGGATTTTCGCGCCCCGCACGTCGGCTTAGCTGAAGTGCGCAATGGTGTGGCCGCCGCTATTGCTGCAGGGGTTGGGGCGGTTGTTGTGAGCCCGAATCACGTAGCGACAGCAGCAAAAACGCTGGACAGATACGTGCGGCAACACGGTGGAGATCATTACGACGACGATGCGGATGAATCCTCCGTGTTAACGATCATCACGGCAGTTGGTTTCCCGACGGGGCGCCACCATATTTTGGTAAAAGCATCTGAGGCGCGGCTGGCGGTTTCGCAAGGAGCGCATCGTGTCTGGGCTTGTGTAGACACGAGTAATACTGACGCTAATGCCCTTCTCAGCGACATGATTAGCCTTCGGGAAGCCGTACCCGCCCCGGCACAACTCGGCGTGGTGGTGCCGGATTATTCCGCGCCAGAGCAGCAGTCTGCATCAGCAGCGGGACAGCAGTCGGGGCAGCTGTTAGAGCAGCTGGCAGGGGAGGAAACGTGGACGCCGGAAACCCGGCGTGGCGAATTGGTATCTACTTGTGATTTCGCGAAGGTAGACCAACTCGTAGTAACTTCCCAAACGAAGTACCCGGCATCGTGGGCAACGGCGCAGCAGTTGCCTGATCGCATTCCAATAGTTTTGGACATGGGAGCGGGTACAAAACTAGCTGAATCCCCGGCTGCTGATTCTTCATTAGTGGAGTGGCTGGTTGCGGAATCCGCGGACCTTGCAGCCAACAAAAAGGCCTTGGAAAAAACAGAAACCGCCAAGCAAATCTTGGCGGTAATTCCTGTACCCGTTGGCGCTACTCGTAAAAATAAAAACTCTTAGCTAGCCAAAGCTAGGTTAACAGTGCATCTACCTAACTTTTACGGACTGGTGCCGTCGAATTTGCTCCGGCACCCTGTTCAGCGTCCTTGCCCGAACCACCAGGATTGGCCCCCGGCGTTGCGTTAAGCTCTTTGCTCATATCCGAAGGATTCACGTTGCGACCCTCCAAGGTGATTACCAAACCGTGGTCATTGAATTCAATTGCAGTGATATCCAACTGCCCACCGGTAGCCTCGCGCAGGTTTTGGTTCAAGGAATTCGCGATACCGTCAGCGGTGCCCTCCGGGAGTGAAAAGCCCAGGATTTTTGCTTCAGAGGCATCGAAAGAAACATTTCCGTTATCCCCCACCAGTGGGCGCAGCGTCAGATTCGCAGCACCGGACAGAAACTTCACGGTGATGGTACCGGCTTCGTGATCCGTTGAGATGTCTGAGACCACGAGCTCACCCAAAAATGCGGCGCCACCGAGTTGTTCCCGCAGTCCCTCTTGGATGGTGTGAGTGAGGTACTCGTCGGGAAGCTCCGAGCGGGTGCGCAGGAATTCTGCTTCCCCAGATTCAAGCGCCATGGATTCCATGTGCACGTGTGAGGCGGGCATACCTTTGTAGTTACCCTCGGCATCCTGCTGCAGCGTGGATGGGGTATCGATGTTGACTTCGCTGAGCTTTCCACCGACCAGGCCGAACAACACTGGGCTGGAACCGAAGGAGACTTCTGGGTCTTCGGTCATCTCAATGCCTTGGGCCTCAATGTCTTCACGGAAGCTCGCGCGCAGTTGTTGACCAATGAAATAACGCGCGCCAAATTCCGCCAACAACACCAGGATCAGTACCGCCACCAAGACGGCGACGATGATTTTCCAGGCAGTTGCGGCGGATGATTGTGCTTTAGAGCTGACTGGGGCTTGAGAGCTAGAAGGCATAGGCACAGTCTAGCGTGAGATGGCCAGGATTAGAGGTTTTCGTTAATCCACTTTTCGGTCAGCTGGCCTTCGTTGTCGAAGAGCTCTTCTAGTGCTTCGCCAACCTTTGGCTCGATAGCGGCACCCATCATTGGGATGTTGACGGAAACGTCGTTGGTGTAGCTCAGGGTGGTGGTTTCACCTTGGCCTGTCAGCTGAACGGTGCCTTTGAAATCAACCGGGGTGCCCTTGACATCGGCGTTGTAGGAAAGCTCCGCTTTGTCGTCGGCAAGCGCGCCAACTTTGACGGTGCGCTTAACCTTCAGTGACTGCGAGACCATTGCGCGCACGGCCTCTGGCAGGATGGTGACGGGAAGCAGCTCGAACAGGGTGGCTTCGTTGTTGGAGAACTCGTTGAGCTCGCCTGGTTCTGGCGAAAGGTTTTCGGCGATATAAGCCCAGTACTTCTCGTTGGTCAACGCCTGGTGGACTTTTTCGGCGGAGTGATTGATGGTCACTGTGTTTTCGCTACGGGTAGACATGCCCTACAGACTACCCTGTGATAGTGATGAATGATTTTATGACTCAAGCAAATACGGCCTTGGATACCCCGGAGTTGCAAACGCTTGCCGACGCCGGGGCGCTCGAACGCGTCGATGGCGTGGAATTTTCTCAGTTGACGACGTTTCACCTGGGTGGTGCCCCGCGGGCTGCCGTGCGAGCCGCGACTGGTGAGGCCGCCGCGGCGGTGGTCCGCGCCCTGGATGCTGCCGGGGTGGAGCTGCTGATTGTCGGCGGCGGTTCGAATTTGCTGGTGACCGACGAGCCGCTCGATGTGGTCGCGGTGCTTATGGGCGATGACCAGCTAGAGATCGACGCCAGCACCGGTGTGTTGCGCGCGGGTGCGGGTGTTGTCTGGGATGAGGTCGTCGCTGCCAGCATCAATGCGGGGCTTGGTGGCTTGGAGTGCTTATCAGGTATTCCGGGTTCTGCCGGTGCCACCCCGGTGCAAAACGTTGGCGCTTATGGTGCGGAGATCGCGGATGTGCTCACCCGCGTGCAGTTACTGGACCGCTCGACTGGTGCGGTCGAATGGGTGCCTGCCAGCGCGCTGGATTTGGCGTATCGCTATTCCAATTTGAAATTCACCGCACGTGGGGTGGTGCTTGCCGTAGAGTTCCAGCTGCGCACTGATGGTTTGTCAGCTCCGCTGCGTTTTGGCCAGCTGGCGGGCGAGCCGGGCCAGCGTCGCGATCCAGCGGAGGTGCGTGAGGAGGTGCTGGGCCTGCGTCGTTCCAAGGGAATGGTGCATGATCCAGCAGATCATGACACGTGGTCGGCGGGTTCGTTTTTTACCAACCCAGTAGTGCCGGAGACGCTTGCCGACGAGATCACCCAGGTGGTTGCCACCGAGCTGGGTGCCGACGAAGCAGCGGGCATGCCGCGTTTCCCGGTGGCTGCAGGCAGCATGGCCACTGAGGGGTCTGATACTGGGGGTTCTGGCACTGAGGTTTCCGACACTGAGGGGTCTGGCACTGAGGTTTCCGGTGGTGCCGCAAGGGCTTCCGGTGGGGCTGGAAATGGAGCCGCAGAAGCACTGGTGAAGCTGTCTGCCGCCTGGCTGATTGATCGTGCGGGTTTTGCCAAAGGCTACCCGGGTGCGGATGCCCCAGCGCGCTTGTCGACGAAGCACACCCTGGCCCTGACCAACCGGGGCGCGGCGCGGGCTGCGGACGTCGTCAAGTTAGCCCGTGATGTGCGCGCCGGGGTACAGGAAAAATTTGGGGTACAGCTTGAGCCCGAACCGCTGTGGATTGGGCTGGAAATCTAGCCACCATCCGTGGCGAAAGACTGCGCGAAACGGGCTAGCGCGGGACTTCGATGGTGACGGTTTTGCCTCCGTAGCCATGTTCTTGGTCGTGGCCTTCGACGGTGACCTCGTTGACGTTGTCCGGGATCTCGAAGGGGCCGCGGGAACGAGTAAAAGGCTGCTCGTTGGCGTGGCCGAGTCCGTGTTCGGCTAACACGGTGCCGTCTTCGTCGAGCACGCGCCAGCCGTCGGCGTAGCGCTCCGGGGAATCATAGGGCGAGGACACCGTCACGGAGATGCGGTATTCGCCATCGGAACCGGATAATTCGGCTTCCAGAATGTCAGGGTATTTCTGGTCGGCTGTGTCCGAAGCAGCATCTTTTGCATCGTCTTTCGCCTTGTCGGCCACGCTGCCTGCGGCGTCAGTAGCGGATTTAACCGCGCTCGAGGCCTGCTCGGTAGCGCTATTAACAGTCTCATCGGCGCTGTCCGCGGCATTAGAGCATGCTGCCAAGATAAGCATGGAGGTCGCGGCCAGGGCAGTGAAAGTACGTGAAAGTTTCATGCTCGCCTAGTATAACTGCAGCTCACGCGTCTAGCAGGGTTGTTACTATTCTCCCGGGGTCGGGTAGGTGTATTTGCCTTGGGTTACGCTGGCCCAGGCCACGGGGAGCTGTTGCTTGTAATACGGCCAGTCGTGGATGCCGGTTGGTGCGTGGTCGAACTCAATGCGCTCGTGCATCAGGCCCTTTTCCTGCAATGAGTGCTCCAATTCCGCGGTGCATTGGTTCGTGAGTTTTTCCAGTGTGATATTGCCGAAGAACGTCGGAATGCCCTCGGGGCGGGCCAGCTCAATATCATGTTCAGTAGCGTAGCCATTGGCGGAATAAATATAGACCGGCATGCTGGCGATACCCTTTGGGTCCGAGACGACGTCGTTACGCAGGCGCTCTGGGGCGTTGCCCGGGCCCCACATCAGCTCTGGGTTGCCACCCATGACAAGCGCTGCCAGGTCGAAATAAGCACGGCCAGCAGTGCTGATCGACGAATAGCACCCCGAAACCGAGAAAGTACCGGAATACAGCTGTGGGTACAGATTGGCCAGACGGACGGCAGCCGAACCGCCCATGGACAAGCCGCCGATATAGCGCTCACCGTTAAAAGGGATGCCGGTTTGTTGTTCCATCACGCCAGGTAGTTCCTGAGTCAGGAAAGTTTCCCACTTTGCGCGGCCCAAATATGGGTCGGTGCTGTTCCAGTCTGTGTAGTTGGTGCCACCAGCCTCGACGGGCATGATCGTGGTGACGTGTTCATTCGCCATGGTTCCTTGCACGTCGCCTTTTCGCAGCCATCCGGACTGACGCGGAGCTGACACGCCGTCGAGAAGATACAGCATCGGTGCGGCTGTGTCGCGGTCCTTCGGGTATTGCACTTGCACCTGGACGACGCGGCGCATTGCCGGGGACTCCACGTAGAGACGTTCGACAGCGAAGCGCTCATCTGCTTCGCGGTGGATCAGGCGCGGCTGTGCAAAATCCTGCTCCTTGTCGATGGTGTAGGGGGTTTGCTCACCCCATAGGTTCCACATGGGCAGTTGATGCCAGGGGGTGTGGTTCTGGAAAAATTGAAGAACATTTAGCACATGTCCCTGCACAGCTGGGTCTTTGGACCATTCCGCCATTGGCTCGGAAGAGCCATCGAAAGCGATCCGGGAGCTGGTTTCGCTGGAAAACTGTTGCGCGTGTGCTTGTGGGGTGGCCACGGCAGATGAGACAGCAGCGGCTGCAGGCAGGCTGAATGCCGCAGTCAGAGCAAGGGCAGCTGCGCGCTGGAATAACGAGGATGACATGGGCTGGCTCCAAAAGGATAAGTCGAGTGGGGAGATCTCGCGGCTACGTGGCGTGCGAGCCGATGAGCTTTGGAGACATCATAAATGGGGGCGCCGAGAAATGTAGAATCCCAAAAGCTTTCGCGAGTATCTGGGTACTCTAGGTTTATGTGACGCTTTAACCCCGGAGGTGTAATCCCCTATGGCGAATCAACAATCTCGTCTACATTCACAAGTTTTTGGATACAATGCTGCTCGCTGGGCTTGGATCGCAGTGACAGTAGTTATCACCATCTGGTTTTTGCTCATGATGAGTTGGGCGGCGTTTCTCTTGGTCATCGTGCCGGCAATCGTCGTGTTGTTTCATATCGACACTCAGTTAGACCAGAAGCAGCAGACGCTAAAAATCAAAGTCCTGTGGGTCCCTGTAAAAACCTGCAACTTCGCAAATATCAAGGAAGCTGCAATTCCACAGGACCCTTTGCCATTGGAACGTAATACCTTCGGCGTGCACTTCATCGGAGGTGCATTGTCCATGCACGCGGGCGCGGCCAACTTGGCGCTGGAGATGACAGATGGCAAAACCTACCGCGTGACGGTGGACCGGCCACAGCAGTTTGTGAAGCGGTTGAATAACGCGGCTCAACGCGATGCGTAGCCCTAGCGGGTACCGTAGACCCGTCCAGGTTCCGGCGAGCCGTGCAGGCGATCCAAAGTCACTGGTTCTAGGCCTTTGGCGCGCAGCCCGTCGATGATGCAGGTGGTCGCGTCTGCGGTGGTGTTGTGAATATCGTGCAGCAGCACGACCTCACCGCCGTCGGCTTGGTTGACCGTGCGTTCGCAGACCGTGTTGGCGTCGCGATCACGCCAATCGAAAACGATGACATCCCACAGCGCGACCCCCATCCCGTGCGCACGGGCTGCCTGCACGACGTTGTCATTGTGCGCCCCGTACGGTGGGCGCAACCAGCGTGGCGTCGCACCAGTGACCGCTTGCACAGCCTTGGTGTTTTGAGAAATCTCAGTATGCACACGAGCTGGGCTGCTCAGCGCGAAATTCACGTGCGTCGTTCCATGATTGCCGATGGTGTGGCCCGAATTGACGATGCGACGCGCCGTATTTGGCAAGACATGCACCATCGGGGTCTGCACGAAAAACGTAGCTTTTGCGTGTTTGGCGTCGAGCGTATCCAGAATTCGGTTGGTCGGCGGCTGCGGGCCGTCGTCGAAAGTTAAAGCTACGCAATTCGAGCAATCACCGGCTGGAGTAACAGGAGCTGGTGGTTGATAACCAGGCTGCAAGTTTGGTGGGGTCGGTTTGCTGCGTGGTTGCGGTGTGGAAGAAAGCTGCTGGACTTCCTTAGGCAAGGAAGCGAAAAACGCACGGTAGGCCTCGTCGGTGGAGTTATGGAAAAACTCCAGGATCTGTGATCCTAACTGGAACTGATCCCAGCGTGGCCCAATCGAGCTACCGGGAAGAGCAGGTGCGGAAGAAGCAAGATTCACTACGGCGCCAGAGCGCGCCGAATTGCTGGAACTCGCAGGATTAGCGTGTGCTTCGATCGGACACGAAAGCAAGCTCGCAATGATGGTGAACGAGCCGAAAATTACGGCGAGTTTCTTCACGTCTGGTGCCTTCCGGAAATTAAGGGAGTGGTTGGTGAACTGACTATAACAAGTTACGGAAGTTGTAGAAGTGAAAGAAACTCACTAGTGGTGCAAATAAAACTGAAGGGTCCGCACTGATGGCCCGCAGCGCGGAAAATCAGGACGAACCCTTGTCAGTTAATAAACATGCCGGTGTCGGTTACCGGCGCTGATTTTTAGGCCGAGAACCCTAAAACCTAATCCCTCCTGCCAGATTCACCAGCCTCACCCGGCAGCGGGTAGGTGCCGTCAGCACCCAGGCGAGCATCCTCGTCCAGCAACAGGGCGATCTCCGCTTCCTTCGAACCCCGCTCCGGCAGGCGACGGCCCTCAATCACACTGAACAACGCGCGGCGGCCAATCATGCCAGCCTCGCGGTGCGCGGCACCAGCAGCCAGACGAGCATCCGCCTGCTCGCGCCACGCACTCGCAGCGTCCTCGCCGAACTGCGCGGCCACCGCAGCTTCGAAGACACCCGGGTGGCCGTAGACCACCACGGCACCAACGTGACCGAAGCCGAGCGAGGTCAACACAGCGGCTTTCACCGGACGCCCGGCGTCGGCAAGCGAAACGCCGTCGCGCAGCCACACCAGGTTCTTCGCTTTCGGCTCGATCAGCGGATCCACGCAATCCAACGCCGCATTGTGCGGCACCCGGCCGGTGCGGAAGACATCGATCAACCCACCGGTCTGGAACAGCGCGGCACCAGCCTTGGAGTGGCCGGTCAGCGACTTCTGCGAAATCACAAACAGCGGAGCATCGGCGTCCCGGCCGACGGCAGGCCACAGCATGGAGTGCAGCTCGGATTCGTTCGGGTCGTTGGCGTTGGTGGAGGTATCGTGCTTGGACAGCACCGTCACGTCGTTCGGGTGCAAGCCCAGACCACGCAGCGACTTTGCCAGGCGCGAGTTTTCACGGCCCCGTCCAGCGCCCAAAGCACCCAGGCCCGGGGCAGGGATCGAGGTGTGCGCACCATCGGCATAGGACGCCGCGTGTGCGACCACCGCATAGACCGGCAAGCCCAGCTCGCGGGCCAAGGAACCGCGCACCAGCAGCACGGTTCCGCCACCTTCGGCCTCCAGGAAGCCGCCGCGGCGGCGGTCGTTGGCACGGGAGATGAAGCGCTCGTCGATGCCCTGGTCGGTCATCTTCTTCGTTTCCGCGGTTGCGTTCATGTCACCGAAGCCGGCCAGCGATTCCACCTGCACGTCATCGATACCACCGGCCACCACCACATCGGCCTTGCCCAGCTTGATCTTGTCGCAGCCTTCCTCGATGGAGACCGCAGAGGTCGCACACGCACCGATCGGGTGAATCATGGAACCGTAGCCACCGACCAACGACTGCATCGTGTGCGCAGCAATCACGTTTGGTAGGGCTTCCTGCAGGATGTCCGACGGGCGCTCCTCGTCCAAGAAGCGCGAGACGAAGACCTTGTGCAGCGATTCCATGCCACCGATACCGGTGCCTTGGGTAGAAGCAATATCACCCGGGTGGATTGATTGCAGCAGTTCCGCGGGGCTGAAGCCGGCGCTGATGAACGCGTCGACGGCGGTGACCAGGTTCCACACAGCCATGCGGTCCAGGGCGTCGACCATGTGCTCCGGAATACCCCAGCGCGTGGGGTCGAAGTTATCCGGCATTTGGCCCGCCACCGTGCGTGTCAGCGTCGCCTTGCGCGGCACCTTCGCGGTAGCGCCCTGCAAGCGAGTGACCTGCCACTCGCCGTCGGACTCGGCCACGCGAGTAAAGGCTGGGTCAGCAGCTTCGATATCGCGGGCCTGGGCCTCGGAAGGCACGGTGAAGGTGATGTCGCGGTCCAAGAAGACCGTCGCCAAGTCAATTGAACCCTGATCCTGCAGGTGATACTTATCCGACAAGGTGCGCACGCCAGCGCGGGCGACGACCTCATCGCGGAAGCGAGCATAGATTTCCTCTTCGGCGATTTCTGCCCCATTGGCGTCGTACCAGCCCGGGGTTGGGTCTTCGGCCCAGTTGACCAGGCCCGTCATCCACGCCAGTTCCAGAACACCGGCGGCGGTTAGTTCCACCGAGCCGTCGCGCTGAATACCGTATTCTGCCTCGAAACGGGTGCGGCCCGAGCCCCAGGACGAGACCTCACCGACACCAGCGATGACGATCATGTCATCCAGATCTGTGGTGATCTCACCGGTTTCCACACGCTCCGGCTGTGGAGGCCGCGGGTATCCGGGTATGGAACCCAGCAGAGATTTCCCACGAGCTGATGGGCTTGGCTTCTGCCGAATCCCGCGCGCAGGCTGCCAAGGCTCCGCTGCACCTGGATCTGACCGGTGGTTTGGGGGACACGTTGAACATGGCTGAGCTGACTTCCCAGGCGGCAGCGAATGCGGAACAAGCCGCCGCGGCCGCAGCAGAGGCAGCAGCCAACGCCCCCGCTGCCCCGGCGACCATCACGGCCCTGCCGAATATCGCAGTGCCTGCACAGCCGGAGCGTGTGGAAACCGGTGAGATCACCACAGATCTGGATGACATGATCGTCATCGCTGGTGTCGGTGAG
>NZ_LZMN01000046.1:0-628 GCF_001665955.1 Corynebacterium sp. EPI-003-04-2554_SCH2473622
AAAAATGTTGACCGGGCAAGACATGCCGCAACCAGCAAGTCTTCCAGGCGGTGGGCTGACTTGAGGGTGACGATAGCCTCGACCTTCAGCCTCGTCGCTGGTTGTTCAAGTCCTGCAATTTTTTTAAGTACGCATTTTCTGCCCGTAGCTTCTCCACCTCGCGGCGTAGCTGATCTTCTGCGGTCAGCGGTGTCGAGCTGGTGCTGCCTTTGGCTCGTCCCTTTGGTTTCGGCTGCAACGCTTGATCACCACCTGCACGCCAAGCCCTTACCCAATGAGTGACAAGTTGATCCGATGACAAACCAAACTGCCTAGCCAGGTCCATCGTAGACTGGCCACCAATGAACCGATCGACAACTTCCTTTTTCACCTCGAAGGAAAATTGCTTCTTAGTTGGTTTTTCCACAAGACATAGTCTGCCATGCAGCTTGAAACGACGTTCAAGCTTTCGTACTGGATTATGAGTAACACCAAGCCGATTTGCTGCCGCCGCATAACCCAACCCCTGTTCAAACAAATCAACGAGCTGCTCGCGTTGAGATTCACTCAACGAACTTCGTGCTCTCATAAAAAGTGCTCCTCACTAGTCGGAAACTGATTTCTCAGTCCAACTAATGGGGAGCACTTC
>NZ_LZMN01000047.1:0-974 GCF_001665955.1 Corynebacterium sp. EPI-003-04-2554_SCH2473622
AAGCCTGCGAAGGTTCAGATTCTTGATAAGGATAAGAAGCCTGTTGGGGATCCGATTGATGCGAAGGTGACTAAGGAGATTCCTGCTCCTTCTATTTCTGGTGATGCTGCTGAGGGTGGCAATGTCATCCCTGAGGGTGAGCCGACCCAGATTGGTCAGAAGGTTGCTAATCCGACTGAGGGTATGAGCGGTACCGTCACTGTTGATGGTCAGCCTGTTGATGATGCGACGGTAGCTGTTGATCCGCAGTCTGGCTCGCCGAGATTTTCTGGGAAGAATCCTTCAAGGGTCCAAGGGACTTTGACGATGAAAGTCTTGGTCTCGGTGGAGCCGTCTGCGTAGGTGAGTTCCACGTGTACTTCGATGGAGTCCTCTGGCGCTGCATCGCCACCTGGGATCACAGTAATTGATCCATTTTCTTCCAGGCGCACAGTCCAGTCCTGTTCGCCCTTGTTGTGTTCACCGTAGCCAACCAACAGGTCGACATCGGTGTCATGAGGAATCTCATCACCGGTGTTAGGAACGTTCACGCGTGAACCATCATCTGGAAGGTTGGTGTCGTTCCAGTTTGGATCGACGACTTCAGAGATGTCCTTAGTCACCTTCGCATCAATCGGATCCCCAACAGGCTTCTTATCCTTATCAAGAATCTGAACCTTCGCAGGCTTCTCAGTAACACCATCACCCAAAGTTCCCTCAGGAACCGTAACAGTGATCTCACCAGACTGCGGATCAACAGCTACCGTCGCATCATCAACAGGCTGACCATCAACAGTGACGGTACCGCTCATACCCTCAGTCGGATTAGCAACCTTCTGACCAATCTGGGTCGGCTCACCCTCAGGGATGACATTGCCACCCTCAGCAGCATCACCAGAAATAGAAGGAGCAGGAATCTCCTTAGTCACCTTCGCATCAATCGGATCCCCAACAGGCTTCTTATCCTTATCAAGAATCTGAACCTTCGCAGGCTA
>NZ_LZMN01000048.1:0-9931 GCF_001665955.1 Corynebacterium sp. EPI-003-04-2554_SCH2473622
TGGTGTCGCGAAGCTCTTGATTCTCACGCCGAAGCTTGGCTACCTCTGCCACGAGGTCTTCGGGCAACGGCTCGGCAATACGACCGTCGCGGCGAGCAGCTTGTGTCCACTGCCGAGCAGTATGCCATGAGACGCCCAACTTCGGCGCCACTGCCTGGCACGCAGCCTGCATCGACATGTTTTCTGCCAGGATGCGATCCTCCACCAAGCGAACGACGCGGTCCTTGGCATCCTGGTCAAATTTTTGGGCATGTTCCAGATTTTCCCATCTACTCAGACGGAACAAAACCTGGGACACTTCACCTGACACCCTCGCTGTACCGAGAATGGAGTTTTAACTACTCAATAGTTTTTCGGTCTCCAAGCTACGGAACCGTAATTGTCTTTCTGCTCCGTACCGCGCCGAGCCTTCGAAAGGCAGCTCGGATAAATCCATCTGCTTCACCACGTCGAAAACAATCTTTGCAGCCGCCTGCATCACCGGACGCCGTAGTCCAATACTCGCGCAAAAGTCTTCCCAATGTCGCGCCCGAATATCCTTGATTCTTCCCGCAACCGGAAGCGCCATCGTCATGTCCCTATAGAACACAGTCGATGGCACGTCATAGACCGGCGACACCTTCCACTTCCCGGAACTCGATTGCAGCACAGAGATATTCTTGGCATGCAGGTCACCGTTGCCAGTCAACCAGGCATAAAAAAATTGCATAAAAAGATTCCTCGTGGCAACCGGCGGTGCAGACACCGTTTGCTGCACGGCACGCACGACGTCTTCAGCGGAAACGTCGTATTTCTTTGCCGGTAAAATATTCAATAACTGGGCTGCATCTTCCATCGCCCATCGTTGCCCGGCATCGCTACGGTCAAACCTCTGCACCAACAATCCCGGACGCCCTACCTGGTCATGCACTATCTCATGCTTGGCAACGGGTATACCCAGCTCCCGTGCATGTCGTAAGTGAAAAGCCTCATTAGCGACTAAATGCGGGTGCTCCGGCGGGTCAATCTTTAGGATTCCTTGCATGCCACCAATGTGCACAGGAGTATTAACCATCGATGCAGACGCTTTAGTTTGTACGCCCGCGATGCCCACTCCGTCCACTGACGAGGTGAGTGCTGCAAAATCTTGCAGTCTCACATCTCCCATGACCAGTGACTTTTGCTCTTGAGGCTTCGTGCCTCCAGGAATTACTTGAACATCGCCCGGTAAATCATTGCCTATTGCCAATATCAAACTTAACTCATCATCAGAAGAAGTTTTCACAGCTTTCCGCAGCACGGTGAGACGATGCCCTTCAGGCAACAACCCTGCAAAAAAGCTCGGCAATCCTCCACCCGGCATCGTCACTGATGCAGAATTAACCGGCAAGGTAGTCGCTACAGGCGCCCCGCAATACTCTCCGACATAAGAAAACGAGAGAACCCCTACTTGGTCTTTAACTATTTTCCCGGCTAAGACACCATTCTTATATACATCAACGTGCGTGATTCGCTTCAGACTTTCCATTACCGAACGTCCAGCTCCAAGCCGAGAGTCTCCAAGGTAGCCAACACAGCCTTCACGCTGGGGCTACCAGTACCCTTCTCAATTTCACGCAACGTGCGATCAGAGATCCCAATCATCAAGGCAAGTTGGGGTTGGGTGAGCATGTATTCCTTACGGGTACGCCGGATTACGCTGCCCAGTTTCCGCGCTTGCGTCGCACTATCAGCAGGCTGCATACAACCAGCTCCAACGTGAGGGCCAGACATCAGGACGGAAAAATCCTTCCGGTTAGGTGTACTTTTAAATTAAATCCTAGTCCAGAAAACCGAAATCAGAAAGATCCTTCCGTTAGTGTTCTTCATCGCCCCGTTTTCGCACGCAAAAAGCGCAAACGGAATGATCTTTCCGTTTGCGCTCAAACACCAGGCCCCAGGCAGGAAGTCCTATCTCAGCGCTTTCCTGCCCTAAACCTGAACCGGCAACAGAGCAGAATGCCAGATTTACTTCGTTGCAGAAGCTTCCTCGATGCGGGACTTCAAAGCCTCGAACTGCTCCAGAACCTCATCTGGGACCCGTGAGCCCAAGAAGTTGAGGTACTCAGCGTTGTCGTCGACATCGCTAGCCCACTCTGCAGGATCCACAGCAAGGACTTCTTTGACCTCGTCCAAGCTGATTTCCAGACCGGTCAGGTCCAAATCCTCAGCACGCGCGGTATTACCCACGATGGTCTTTTCTGCGCCGACCTTGCCATCAACACGCTCGGTGATCCACTTCAATACGCGGGAGTTTTCACCGAAGCCAGGCCAGATGATCTTGCCGTCGTCGTTCTTGCGGAACCAGTTAACCAGGAAGATCGACGGCATCAGGTCGCCGCCCTTCTTGCCCATGTCAATCCAGTGCTGCAGGTATTCACCAGCGTTGTAGCCCATGAACGGCAACATCGCCATTGGGTCGTGGCGCAGCGCACCGACGGTTCCCTCGGCAGCGGCAGTCTGGCCGGAAGCCAGCAGCGAACCAATCATGGTGCCGTGCTCCCAATCGAAAGCTTCGGTCACCAGCGGGATGGTGTCGGCACGACGCCCACCGAACAGGATGGCGTCGATCTTCACGCCGCGCCAGTCGTCGTATTCCGGGGCAGCGACAGGGCACTGGGAAATTGGCACGCAGTAACGGGAGTTCGGGTGCGCAGCCTTCTCCGCAGAATCCGGGGTCCAGTCATTACCCTTCCAGTCAATCAGGTGCTCTGGGGCTTCCCCATCCATGCCTTCCCACCAGACGTCGCCGTCGTCGGTCAGCGCAACGTTAGTGAACAAGGTATTGCCTGGTTCGATAGTGCGCATCGCAATAGGGTTGGATGCATAGTTGGTGCCCGGCGCGACGCCGAAGAAGCCGTTTTCTGGGTTCACGGCATACAGGCCGTCTTCGCGCAGGTGCATCCACGCAATATCGTCACCGACTACCTCTGCGGACCAGCCATCCAGCGTTGGGGTGATCATGGCCAGGTTGGTCTTGCCACAAGCGGATGGGAATGCCGCAGCAACGTTGTAGTTTTTGCCTTCTGGGCTGGTCAGCTTCAGGATGAGCATGTGCTCAGCCATCCAGCCTTCTTCTTTCGCCATGACCGAGGCGATGCGCAGCGCGTAGCACTTCTTCGCCAAAATGGCGTTACCACCGTAGCCGGAGCCATAGGACCAGATTTCTTTGCTCTTCGGGAACTGGGTGATGTACTTCGTTTCATTGCATGGCCAGGCAACATCTTCCTCGCCTGGTTCCAGCGGGGCACCCACGGAGTGTAAACAGCGCACGAAGGAGCCTTCGTCGCCAAGCTTATCCAGGACTTCCGTGCCCATGCGGGTCATGGTGCGCATGGACATGACGACGTACGCCGAGTCCGTCAGCTGGATGCCCAGTTTTGGGTCTGGATCATTGATCGGACCCATGCAAAAAGGTACGACGTACATGCGGCGGCCTTTCATGGCGCCGGTGTAGACGTCGACCATTTCCTCTTTCATGGCCTGCGGCGGGGCCCAGTTATTGGTTGGGCCGGCACCTTCCTGGTCTTCTGTACAGATGAAAGTGCGCGATTCCACACGAGCGACGTCCGATGGGTTCGAGCGTGCTAGGTAGCTGTTTGGACGCTTTTCCTCATTGAGCTTGATGAGGGTTCCTGCGTCGACAAGTTCGGCTGCAAGCCGATCCCATTCTTGTTGCGAACCATCGACGAACACAACGTCTTCTGGTTGAAACATAGCAACGGCGTCGTTGATCCAGTTGATCAATTCTTTGTTCTGCGTTGGCGCTTCACCAACAAGTCCCGTGATTGGGGCGCTCATTTAGACTCCTGATCGGTCACTACAGCAGGTTGGACATGCCCCAGGGTAGCGACTACCAGGGGTGAAAGGTAATAACCACGTATAAGCGTGTATGCACGCACTGCCACTACCCCTGCTTATCCACATTTTGATTCTGCAAAATGTGCACTTGCCACCCTCATACAGGGGTAATATCGCGCAGGTTTGGATCACCCGAAAACACCTGTGCCCACAGTGAAAGCCCCCGAATTGTTCTACTATTTTTGACAGGGAACAATAGGCAATAATGAATAACGCAATGAATACAGTCAATACACACAATAACCAGCAATCCCGCGGCATCGGCGAATTTCCTGCCGGTCGGCCCCCACAGACCGATTTCAACGAGGTTTTCAACAATGACCTCGACTACCCGCGGCTAGGCACCGTGACTTTTCGCCGCGGCTCGCTCAGCGACAACCAGCTGGCGACCTTCGAAAAGCACTGGCCAGAACTCGGCGCGATGCTTGCCGACGAACACGTCGACGTCGACAAGTGGTTTGGCCGCAGCGGCGCACCCACGATCGTGGAAATCGGCTCCGGCACAGGTACTTCAACCGCGGCAATGGCACCAAAAGAAGCAGATACCAATATTATTGCCGTCGAGTTGTACAAGCCCGGCCTGGCGAAGCTACTTGGGCAGGTAGTACGCGAAGACATCCCGAATATCCGCATGATCCGCGGCGACGGCATGGAAGTACTCATGCGCATGTTCGCCCCAGAATCGCTCGATGGCATCCGCGTGTTTTTCCCGGACCCATGGCCGAAAGCCAAGCACCACAAGCGCCGCATCATCCAATCCGGGCCGTTGAACCTGTTTGCCTCTCGCCTAAAACCCGGCGGAGTGCTGCATGTGGCCACCGACCACGCGGACTATGCCGAATGGATTAACGAGTTGGTCGAGGTCGAGCCGCAACTAGAATACAAAGGCTGGCCATGGCCGGAATGCCCACAGCTGACCGACCGCCAACTGATCACCAAATTCGAAGGCAAAGGCCTAGAAAAAGACCACATTATTAATGAATACTTGTGGGTGAAGCGCTAGGCAGAAACGCCCCGCCCCATGAACCCGCAGGATCCGTAGCAGCTGTGCGACACGTACAGCACGTACGGCTGCACACCCCGTGGCCGCATAAAACCCGAAAAAATACGAGAAATACTGGATATACCGAAAATATGGACGCACATACCGCACACACCGCGCAGAATCATTCTGCGCACACTAGTTCAGCGCAGAACAACACTCTGCTGATGATCTGGGACGCACCAAACCTGGACATGGGGCTGGGCTCCATCCTGGGTGGCCGCCCCACCGCTAATTCCCGTCCGCGTTTCGACGCCATCGGCCGCTGGATTCTGGAAATCTCTGAAGAAGAAAACCTCACCCCAGAAGCCTGCGTGTTCACCAATGTCTCACCCGGCGGCGCGGAGGTCATTCGCCCATGGGTAGAAGCACTACGCAACGTCGGCTACGCCGTATTCGCAAAACCAAAAATCACCGAAGAATCTGATGTGGACCCTGACATGGTCGCCCACATCCGGCAACGGTTCGAGGAAGGCAGCTTAAGCGAGATCGTCGTCGCCTCTGCCGACGGCCAAAACTTCCAGGAGCTGCTCGAAGAACTCATCAATGCCGGCATTCCCGCCACCGTGCTGGGTTTCCAGGAGCACTGCTCGTGGGCTGTGAGCCACGAAGATATCGGTTTTGTGGACCTGGAAGATATCGAGGGGGTCTTCCTCGAACCACTGCCGCGGGTTAGTCTGGATGCGCTGCCGGAAGAAGGCGCCTGGTTGGCACCCTTCCGCCCGCTGTCGTCACTATTGTCTAACCGTTAGGAACCGGCATGTTTTTCAGGTGGGGGCAGTTTTCCTATGCCCATCGCAGGATCATTCCGCTGCTGATCATCGCGGCTATCGCCGTGGTCTTCACGGTTTTTGGCACCAAGCTCGACGATCGCCTCAGCCAGGAAGGGTGGGAAGACCCCCGCGCGGCATCAACCACCGCCGCTGAGATTGAGGCCGAGACCTTCGGGCGGGACCGCAACGGCGATGTCATCTTGCTGTTCGACAACCCGCAAGAAAACTTAGAGGCTGCGCGCGCCCACCTGAATTACCTGCAAGAACACTACCCAGACCAGATCGCGCAAGTCACCAGCTATTTCGATACACGCAATCCAAACTTACTGTCCGACGACGGCTCGGTAGCGTTCGCGGCCATCGGTTTAGCAGGTGACGACGAGCAGACCTTGCGTGATTTCCGCACCATCCAGGATGATCTCACCGGAGCCGCAACCGCCCAGGGCCTAGATATCGAGGTTGCCGGAGCCACCGCCGTTGCTGATGCTTTGGACGACGGCATGGCGCACGATATCTCGGTTGCCGAACGCGCAGCATTACCGCTGGTGGGCTTGCTGTTGCTGTTCGTCTTCGGTTCCGTCGTCGCCGCGTTTATGCCGTTGATCGTCGGCGCGCTGTCGATCATGGGCTCCATCGGCATTCTCTCGGTATTGGCCGGGTTCATCCAGGTCAACGTGTTTTCGCAGGCCGTCGTCACGTTGCTGGGCCTAGGCCTGGCCATCGACTACGGGCTATTTATGGTCTCGCGCTTCCGCGAAGAACTAGATAAAGGCCGTGATACCCGCACAGCTGTCGCGATTACCACCGCCACCGCCGGACAAACCGTGGTCTTTTCCGCACTCATGGTGGCCGTTGCCATTTCCAGCCTGCTGATTTTCCCACAGGCGTTTTTGAAATCCGTGGCTTATGGCGCGATTTCCGCCGTCGGCCTCGCAGCACTGCTTTCGGTAACGGTGCTACCAGCAATTTTCGGCATGCTCGGCCACAACATCGACAAGTGGACGGTACGCAAGACCAAACGCTCCCGCCCAATCGAGGAAACCTTCTGGTACCGCGTGCCACGCTGGGCCATGAGCAAAGCTCGCTGGTTTACTGTCGGCATCACCGCCCTGCTGCTCGCACTGACCATCCCGCTGTTGGGTGTCAGCTTCGGCGGCATCAACGAGACCTATCTGCCACCGAGCCACGAAACCCGCCAGGCCCAGGATCGCTTCAACGAGGAATTCCCGGAACACCGCACCGAGCCCATCAAACTTGTAGTCAAGGGGGCCGATAACCAGCAGCTTGTCGACGTCGTCTTGCAAGCCCGTGAGATCGAAGGGCTGACCTCCCCCATGGCGCCGTCCAGCCAGACCATAGACGGCACCACTGTGTTGAGCGCCGGTATTGCAGACCGCGAAGATAACGCCGAAGTTATCGAACAACTGCGCGCGATTACAGCACCGGAAGGCGTGGAACTTTACGTCGGCGGTACCCCGGCGATGGAAGTCGAATCACTCGAAGCGCTGTTTGAGAAACTGCCGTGGATGGCGCTGTACGTTATTGTCGCCACGTTCTTGCTGATGGCCGCGGTGTTCGGCTCGCTGATCATTCCGGCAAAAGCCATCATCATGACGGTGCTGACCTTAGGCGCCACCCTGGGTATTTTGACCGGCATGTTTGTCCTCGGCGCTGGTTCCGGCCTGTTGGATTTCTCGCCGGGCCCACTGATGAGCCCAATCCTGGTGCTGATCATCGCCATCATTTATGGCTTGTCGACGGACTACGAGGTCTTTTTGGTTTCGCGCATGGTGGAAGCCCGCAAGCGTGGAGCGTCAACCGACGACGCCATCAACTACGGCACCGCGCACACCGGCCACATCATTACGGCCGCCGCGCTGATCATGATTGTGGTGGCTGGCGCGTTCGGCTTCTCCGATATCGTGATGATGAAATACATCGCCTTCGGCATGATCTTCGCGCTCTTCCTCGACGCCACTATCGTGCGCATGTTCCTCGTACCAGCCGTGATGCACCTGCTGCGCGAAGACAACTGGTGGGCACCGGCCTTCGTGCACCGAATTTATGAACGCATGGGGCACGGTGCATACGAAGAAACCGTGGTCCCGGCTGGGCGGATGGCGGATACTTCCGGCCCGGACGGTGACCATGAACAGTACGACCTTGCCCCGGAAAACGACCTTGCCCCGGACGGTGACTATTCGCAAAATGAGGAACAGTACGAGCTGGATGAACCGCGCGAACTGCATGAGTCGGAAGTCGTCGCCGATACCAAAGCCATTCGCAGCGGACGCACCACCGACCAAGACAGTGACCTGATTCCGTTCTCGGAGCTCATGAAGCGCCTAGAAAACGACAAGTAGACGGGGCCGCAACGATGAAGAGCACAGTAGGCAAATGGCTGCGGTGGATACTGCCCCTAGCAGTACTCGTCGTCATGGGTATTTTCTTCCGTGACGAGTTAGATTTCTTGAGCGATGGTTTCCGCACCCTTCGTCACGCGCAACCTTGGCCCCTCGTCGTCGTGTTTATCACCTTTGCGTTTTCCCTATTGGCGATGGCCGAGGTGATGCGCAAATTGTTTGTCGCCGGTGGTGTGCCCGTCTCGTTCAAAGAGTGCAACAACATTGTCTTCGCCTCCAATGCCTGGTCGACGACGCTTCCCGGCGGTCCCGCGTTCGCCGCGATCTTGACGTATAAAGTGCAGCGCGCTTGGGGGGCTTCCGTGGTGCTGTGCGGCTGGTTTTTTGTGCTTTCTTCTGCGATTTCCACGCTGTGGGTCGTATTAATCGGTTTTACCGGCGTATTTTTCTGGGGCGCGGATGTGGCGTTGTGGTCATTAGTAGTATCCCTGGCGTTGATGTTGGGTCTGTGCGGAGGCCTGTACTGGGCTTCCTGCAATACCCGGACCGTGGGGCGGTGGATTAAAAACCTGCCGTGGAAAAAGACCGACAAGCTCGTCAAACACGTCAACAAGCTCGACCAAGTGTCGTTGAACTTGGGCCAATTTTCCTGGGTGACGTTGATGGCGTTTTTCAACCGAGCCTTCGATGCCGTTGCTCTGTGGGCTTGTGCCTGGGCCGTGACCGGTAATATGCCGTCGTTCTGGCCTGCCGACGACCACACCACCATCATGGGCATTAGCGTCGCGTTTATTACCGCCAAGCTGGCGGGTTCCGCGCAGATCACCCCGGCGGGCGTCGGCACCGTGGAAATCGCGATTATCACCGCACTAGTGGCTACCGGCATGACGGCCGTCGATGCCACTGGCACGGTGTTGGTCTACCGGCTGATCACCTTCGTTTTCTACAGCGCAATCGGCTGGGTCATCTACTTCGCCTACTACGCACGCAAGGGTATGTCCTACGCCGCGCTGCGCCAGACTGATTCGGAAGAAACCAGCGACGTAAAATAACTGGCATGTCGACGCCTACCCACCACACACCTGCCCGTCCGATCATCTTCGATGCCATCGCGCTGGCAGTTTTCGCCTTACTTGCACGTATTGCCCACCAGTCTGCGGACATGCCACTGTCTTTCGTGGGCTGGTTATCCACGCTGTGGCCATTCCTTATTGGGCTGGGTTTCGGCTGGTTATTGCTTTCCCGCGCGACGGCGCTGACGATGGTCAGCGGTGCGCGCAACGGCCGCGGGGCGGCCATCGTGTGGTTGTGCACCGTCATCGTCGGGCTGGTCATCTGGGCGTTGCGTAATGGGGCGGTGCCGCACTGGTCATTCGTGTTGGTCGCCAGTGCGACGTCCGCACTGTTCATGTTCGGTTGGCGCGCTGCCGTCGCGCTGGCCGGTTCCCGCAAATGATACCGTTTGTCGGCGCTGCTCCCGCCTGCTGTGTCGACGCATCCGCACCAAGTCAGCGACATACACCGCCACCGCGACCCAAATGATGATGAAGCCGATCCAGCGCTGCTGCGACATCGGTTCTTGCGTAATAAACAGCGCCCACAACATCAGAATCGTCGGGGTAAGGTACTGCAGCATGCCGATCGTCGACAGCGGCAGCATGTGCGCACCGCGGGCATAAAACAACAGCGGGGTGGCGGTGACCAGACCACACGACATCATCAGCAGGGTGTGTCCCCAGCCTTCACTGGTGAAAGTTGATTGTTGCTCTGGGCTCACGCTGATATATGCCACATAGCCCAGCGCGAGCGGCAGCATGATCATCGTTTCTGCCCCGACGGAGAAAAACGCGGACACGGCGACTTTCTTTTTCAGC